>JAFXAY010000092.1 GCA_017521965.1 Tidjanibacter sp.
AAAATGTATTAATTTGTATCTTGGCTTTTTTCTCAAAGGTATTGATTTTGCTTAAACCTTGTTACTAAAAAAGTTTAACCTTGTCTTGTAGAAAAAGTTTATCAAAATAAACTTAGCTGCTTACATTATTTCAAAGAACAAATCTCTTAGTGCTTTTCGCACGTCTCTGTCTCTTTTCGAAACGGACTGCAAAGGTAGTCACTATTTTTTAATTCGCAAATCTTTTTGGAAGATTTTTTGAATTTATTTTTCAGAACTATCGTTTTTCGTCCACTCATAAGGCTATTTTCCAAACGAGCCGAAAAACGGTGCAAAGATAAAGCAAGTTTTTGTAACTTCCAAATCTTTTTGCAACTTTTTTAAGAACTTTTTCGTTTTTCTTTCCGAGTGGTTGATTTTCCAATCGGGCCGAAAACGGGTGCAAAGATATATCAAAGGGTGCCAAACTTCCAAATTATTTTGGCACTTTTTTGCAACATTTTTACACTTGGGCTGAGTGTCAGCACTTTAAAATTTCGGAGGCGATTTTAGGGGTATGGGGATACCTATTATATATATAAGAGAGTTGCAATAATTCAAAGTTCAAAATGCAAAATGATAGGGAGAGTAGGGAGTTTAGGGAGCGTTAGGGAGCGTTAGGGAGTTTAAAATTATCCCTAAGTTCCCTATATTCCCTAAATTCCCTAAACTCCCTTTTGCCTATTGGGCTTATTAGGCTTATTGGGCCTATAATAATAAGCCCAATAGGCCCGATAGGCCCAATAGGATTTAGTCTGGTTTAACTCAATTTTGAATTTTGAACTTTGCATTTTGAATTTAAAAAGTCATATGATTGAGGAAATTTTGGGCTTCGTGCAGCGAGGCTGCCCGCAGCATACTAAGCGTATGTGAGGAGCAGCCTCGCAAGGGAAGTGCAAAATTTACCAATCAGATGGCTTTTTTAAGCCAGGAGATTTCGGCAGCCCACAACTCCTCATTAATAGTTTCGAGCACGAGGGGCATATCCGAGAACTTAGGATTGCGAGCAATCCACGCGAAGCACTCCTTACCAATCTGGCCGCCACCCAGCACCTCGTGGCGGTCGATGCGGCTACCTAATGGGCGCATAGCATCGTTCAGGTGCATACCGCGCAGGTAGTCGAGCGAGATGATGCTATCGAGCTCGGCAAAGGTCTGCTCACACGCCTCGGTTGTGCGCAGGTCGTAGCCCGCGGCAAAAGCGTGGCAGGTGTCGATGCAGTACCCCACCCTACTCTTATCCTCAACGCGCTCGATGATATAGGCGAGGTGCTCAAATCGGTAGCCGACATTTGTACCCTGCCCTGCTGTGTTCTCGATAACCGCGGTGACACCCTCGGTGCGTTCGAGCGCATAGTTAATGCTATCGGCCACACGTTGCAGGCACTCCTCCTCTGTGCAACCCTTCAAGTGGCTACCCGGGTGGAAGTTAAGCCTGTCGAGTCCCAACTGCTGGCAGCGGTGCATCTCCTCGATGAAGCTATTGCGCGAGCGGGCAAGAGCCTCGTCGTCGGGGTGGCCGAGGTTGATGAGGTAGCTATCGTGGGGCAGAATATGGTTAGGCTTATAGCCGAGTCGCTCGCAGTTTTCGCGAAATGCCGCAATGCTCTTCTCGGTGAGCGCGGGGGCAAACCACTGACGCTGGTTCTTGGTGAAGAGCGCGAAGGCGGTAGCGCCGATGGCGGCGGCATTGAGCGGTGCATTCTCCACGCCACCCGATGCGCTGACGTGTGCGCCAAAATATCTTTGTCCTGTTTTCTCCATAGTTTTGTTCATTTTTGCCGAAACTCTCCTCTGCAAACCACTTGCAGAGAGATATTCACTAAACAAAATTAGCAAAAAAAAAGTAAAAACAATATCTTTGTGTCTTAAACAACGATATCACACACCAAACAATATGAAGATATGAGAAGAGTACTTATTACCATAGCAGCCGCGCTCTTGTTCTGCACTGTCGATAGTTCGGCACAGTTCACCATCCAGAGCGACAAGCCCGCCACCGCTGCCGAGGCCGGCAAAATTAACAACCAGCCCACCGTGTCGGGCACCAATGTCGATAACCAATACTTCGACCCGACTGCTGCCCATATGGAGAAGTTGCGCCTGCGCAAGGAGCGCAACTACTTTGAGTTCAACACCAGCCTGAAAACCACGCTCCAACAGTTCAACAACTGGCAGGCGGGTGGTGACAACACCTTCTCGGGACTGATGACGATGTTTATGCAACACAAGTACGACAACAAACGTTTCTCGTCGAACCTGACCATCAACGCCCGCTACGGTATCAGCGTTATCGACAGCGACCCCTTCAAAAATGCCGATGAGTTCAAGGTGTCGGAGACTATGGGTTGGCAGATGAACGATAATTGGTCCTACTCGGCCCTCATCAACTTCCGCACGCAGTTTGCCCCCGGTTACAAGTCGCGTAACGACAAGACCCTTATCTCGTCGTTGCTCTCGCCTGGTTACCTGGATGTGGCGGTCGGTTTGACCTACAAGAAGAGTGGCTCGCCATTTGTAATCACTCTCTCGCCCCTCTCGGGTAATATGACTATGGTGACCAATCCCGATGTGTGGGCTAATAAGAATTATGGTGTCAAGGAGGGCGAGAAGATACTCAACCAGATTGGTTCGTCGGTCAACATCAACTTCGACAAGACCTTTGGCGAGAAGAAGAATATGCGCTACCGTGCTACCTTCTACGCCTTCTACGATTACAGCACCACCCCCACTGTGCGTTGGGACAACACCTTCGACTATGAGTTGAACAAGTATCTGAGCCTGCAACTCTACGGTGTGGCCTACTACCACAAGCCCGCAAGCCCGAAGATGCAGTACCAATACTCGGCAACCATTGGTCTGGCCTACAAGTTTAAGAATAAGTAACACTCAAACCGAAGAAATAAGATTAATAATCGGTTAATCAGATGGATAAGAAGAGTAAGATACTATTTCCCATACTGCTCGCTGTGGCGGTGGTCGTCGGCATCTGGGTTGGCTCGGTTGCTTCGAGCAATCGTTATGCCCGTATGTCGGGCGAGATTATCCGCTCGATGGGTACTCCGCGCGACAAACTATCGTATGTGATGCAGATTATCGATGCTGCGTATGTTGACCCCGTAAATATGGACTCAGTGCGCGAGGCGCTGATGCCCGAACTGATGGCGCAACTCGACCCGCACAGCATCTATATCCCCGCTCGTGAGATGTCCGACGTGAACGAAAACCTCGAAGGCGAGTTCGACGGTATCGGTGTGGTGTTCAACATGTCGACCGACACGGTGACAGTGCTCAATGTGATTGCGGGTGGCCCGAGTTATAAGGCGGGTATTATGCCCGGCGACCGCATTGTGACCATCGACAGCAAGAACGTGGCTGGTGTCAAGATGCCACAGGACTCGGTGATGAAACTCCTGCGCGGCAAGCGTGGCACCACGGTGACCGTAGGTGTAGGTCGTGGCTCGGCCAAGGAGTTGGTAAATATCGATATTGTGCGCGACAAGATACCCATCAAGAGCATCGATGCAGCATTTATGATGACCACGACCACAGGTTTCATCAAACTCAGCACCTTCTCGCGCAACTCCCACAAAGAACTTGTGGAGGCTATCGAGAAACTCGAAAAGGAGGGTATGAAGAGTCTGATTTTCGACCTGCGCGACAACTCGGGCGGCTATCTCGACCAGGCGATACTCATCGCCAACGAATTCCTGCCTGCGGGCAAGATGATTGTCTATACCGAGGATCGCTTCCAGCAGCGACAGGTGGAGTATAGCGATGGCACGGGCGAGTGTACGGATATTCCGCTGGTAATACTCATCAACGAGTACAGCGCCTCGTCGAGCGAGATTTTGGCAGGTGCGGTGCAGGACAACGATAGAGGAACGATTATTGGTCGTCGCTCATTTGGTAAGGGATTGGTACAAAATCAGTTACCGCTGCCCGACGGGTCGGCAGTGCGTCTTACGGTGGCGCGCTACTACACCCCCACGGGTCGCTCGATACAGAAGCCCTACGAGATGGGTATGAGTGCCGAGGAGTATGAGGCCGACATCCTCAACCGCTATCTGCACAACGAGGTATTCTCGGCCGACAGCATCGTCTTTGCCGACTCGCTACGCTTCGTGACCGAGGGTGGCAAGGTGGTCTATGGCGGTGGTGGTATTATGCCCGACGTCTTTGTGCCGCTCGACACGGTGGGTGTTACCGACTACTATTTGGAGGTGATGAACAAGAATATACTCTACCGCTACACACTCGAATATGTTGACCGCCACCGTACCGAGGTAAACCGCCTATCGACCGTTGCCGAGCTCAACGCCTTCCTCGACAAAGACCGCAACTTGGTCGATGATTTTGTGCGCTACGCCGAGCGCGAGGGAGTCAAGGCCACCCGCCGAGAGATAGAGGAGTCGCGCGAGCTTGTTTTGGCCGAACTCAGAGCCTACATCGGGCGCAACACTCCGCTCGAAGATGCAGGTTTCTACTCCAACATCTACCCTGTGGATATCACGCTACTTAAAGCAGTGGAGGTATTAGAGAAAGAGTAAAAACAGAGAGTGCCGCTTCTTTTAGGAAGCGGCACTCTTTTTTTTGTTACTTGTGCACCTCGAAGCGGTGGAGAGAATCTTGATAGAAGTACTCGACACTGAGTCCGTAGCGATTGGCAATGGCAGCCACAATCGGCAAGCCCAGACCGTTGGAGTTCTCATTGCCGGGTGAGTGGTAGAAACGGGTAAAGATGCGCTCCTTGTCGAGCGGCTCAGCCACTCCGCTATTAGCCACCGAGAAGCCCGATGCGCCCACCTCGACCAACACCCGTCCGCCTTCCACGTTGTGGTTGAAGGCATTACGGAGCAGATTATCGACCAGCACACGCGCCAAACCTGCGTCGATATCGGCCTCAAAGTCACCCGCACGTTTCACCTCAATCGCTATGTTGCGGTGCTCGTAGAGTTCGCCCAATACCTCGGCACGACTCTCCACAAGTGCTGCAAGATCGACACGCTCCGATTGGTAGAACTGCCCGCTCTCAATTTTGGTAAGGAGTAGCAGCGACTTGTTGAGCCCCGAGATATTCTCCAACGTGGTGAGCACCTTCACCACCTCACCCATCTGCTCCTCCGAGAGAGGGGCGGAGAGCAACATCTCCAAGCGACCCGTAGCGATAGCCAGCGGGGTCTGTATCTCGTGCGAGGCATTTGCCACAAACTCCTTCTGCTGAGCGAGTTGCGCACGACTATACTCCAAGTATCGGGTTGCAGCCTCGTTGAGTTTCACAAACTCCGATGCCACATT
This sequence comes from Tidjanibacter sp., assembly GCA_017521965.1. GTDB lineage: Bacteria > Bacteroidota > Bacteroidia > Bacteroidales > Rikenellaceae > Tidjanibacter. The sequence goes on from JAFXAY010000092.1 coordinate 5,317, forward strand.
TTTCGACGTGAGAGGAGGAGCAGGAGCGGTGATATCCTTGCGCTCGTCGAGCCACCCAACCAACCTACTGAGTGGTCGCAGGCTATGGCGCACAACCAAAACTATCACTATGGTAATCAATGCAATCAGCGTAACGCACAATAGTAGCGACCATAATAAAATTGCTCTCGCCACATCTTGTTTTTCGATTGTGGGGGTCGATACCGTAAGTCGATAACCTTTACCCTCGGCATCTACATACTCCACCCTCAGTACTCGGGCTGGTTCAAACTCGTTTTTCGAATCGATCCAAACATTTTCATCACGGTAGCGCGCACCACGCCCCACCTCCTCGGGAGCAATCTCCTCGAAGAAGAAGCTATTGTTGGTGGCGTTGTCCTCCGTCGGGACCTCCTCGCCACGCAACTGCTTGCGGATTATCTGCTCTGCGTATAGGTCGAGCTGGTCATCAACCTCATCCTCCACCTCGTCAATCATAGCGTAGTAGAAGCCCACAGTCCATAGGCTGACTATCACCGTAACAGGGATAAGGATGCGCAGCAATATCTGACGACTAAGTTTCATAGGCCTACTCTTTTAACGAAAGTTTATAACCAAAACCATATACCGCCTTAATCTCCACATCGGCCCCCGCATCGCTCAACTTGCGACGCACATTTTTCATCTGGGCATAGAGGAAGTCGAAGTCGTCGGTCTGGTCGATATGGTCGCCCCACACCGCCTCGGCGAGCGACTCTTTGCGAATCATATGGCCGGGTCGGAGGAGGAAGTGGTGGATAATGTCGTACTCCTTGCGACTGAGGGTCAACGGGTTGCCCGCCACAGTCAGGGTGTGGGTGTCGGGGTGGAGAGCCACATTGCCAAAGGTAATCTCCAACTTACCCGCATTGCGACGACGCGCCACGCTGCGTATGCGCGCCACAAGTTCGGCAATGTGGAAGGGCTTTGCCAGATAGTCGTCGGCACCGAGGGTGAGTCCTGCCACCTTGTCGTCGATGGCATCTTTGGCCGAGATTATTATCACGCTGTCGCTCTTGTCGAGCTCCTTCACTCGTCGGAGCACGTCGAGTCCGTTACCGTCGGGCAACATCAGGTCGAGCAGCATGCAGTCGTAATCGTAGTCGCCCACCTTGGCGCAGGCAGTACGATAGTCTGTCGCACGCTCCACCACATAACGCTCGGCAGTGAGAGCCTTTTCAACCAAGTCGCCAAGTTCGCGATTATCTTCCACCAGCAGTATTTTCATAGCCTTATATATATAATAATAGGTATAACACGATTTCTTTGCATACAAAGAAATAGAAACTTTCTGAATTTTTACCGATTTTTTGGGAAGAACTACAAAAAAAAGAGGAAAAATAGAAACTGCAACACACCTATATATAATAGCGTGGCGACCCAACAACAAAAAAATGACGATAATTAGAGAAAAAGTGCAAAAATGCAACAAGCCTACGGAGAGCAGCAGCACAGCCTACCCATAAAAAAATGACGATAATTAGAGAAAAAAACGCAAAATCGTTTAAAAATTCAGAAAGATTTCAGGTTTGTGCTTAATCTTTGTATCAAGAAAAACGAATAACAATTATTAACAGATAAAACAACAAAGATTATGAAAAAGGTATTGATTAGTTTAATGATGATTTTGGGCACTTCGACCCTGATTGGCCGCGACCGCCCCGTGAGATATGAGCAACTTCCCGCTAAGGCACGCCAGACTATCGAGCAGTACTTCCCGGGTGTGAAGATTTCCTATGCTACCTACGACAACGATATTATGGAGCAGCACTACGAGGTGGTCCTCACCAACGGTATCAAGCTCGACTTCCGCAAAAATGGTGAGTGGCGTTCGATAGACTGCGAGCGCGAGGCAGTTCCCGCAGGACTTATCCCCTCCGAGGTTAGCCGATTCGTCAGGAGCAACCACCCCGACAACTTTGTCACCGAAATAAACCGCGAGGGTATCGAGATGGAGGTGCAGCTGAACAATGGCTTGGATATGAAGTTCACCCGCTCCGGACAGTTTAAGTACTACGACGACTAACGGTCCGACACCATAGCCCTCAACTAAAAATACGATTATGAACAAAACAGATGTATAACAATAAAAAAATGAAGAACTATGAAACGTATATTATTCCTTATCAGCACATTGGCAATCCTCTCGCTCCAAAGCTGCGACACTGAGAAGTTTATCGGCATCGCCGACCTGCCCGACAAGGCAGCCACCTTTATCCAGACCAACTTCCCTTCGGCCGAGGTGGTATCGGTGGTGAAGGATTACGACGACCTCACCTACACCTACGATGTGGTGCTGAGCGACGGAACAACTATCGAGTTCAAGCGCTCGGGTGAGTGGAAAGATATCGACGCTCGTACCTCGATGGTCCCCCACTCGGTAATCCCCGAGAAGATTCTGACCTATGTGCAGACCAACTACAAGGGCAACTACATTGTGGGTATCTCGCGCGAGGCACGCTACGACGTGGAACTCGACAACCACTTGGAGTTGGTCTTCACCCTCGCAGGAGGCTACTTGGGCATCGACTCATAAAAGAGACATAATAAGATTGATTAGTTAAAAATGTAATTGGGTTATATAGTTGATTGTAAGAAAGACCGAGGCTGATGTGATATCAACCTCGGTCTTGAAGTGTAAATGGGAGTGAATTGAAGAGAGCAATGGGACTATAAAGAATATCCCTAATCTCCCTAATCTCCCTATCAAAAAACCTGAGAGCAATTCGATATTGCTCTCAGGTTTAATCAATTTTGGCGTCATAGACGCTTTTCTATTAGTACGGAGCCACAGCGGTCGTATCCCCTCAAACACCCCTCAATAGGAAAGCATCTGCGATGCTCTGCGACACTACATCATACCGCCCATACCGCCTGCGGGCATTGCGGGCAGGGGGTTCTCCTCTTTCTTCTCGGCGAGCACACACTCTGTGGTGAGGAACATCGAAGCTATGGAGGCAGCATTTTCGAGTGCCACGCGAGCCACCTTTGTGGGGTCGATGATACCTGCTTCGAGCATATTCTCGTAGCGGTCGTCGCGCGCATTGTAGCCGAAGTCGCCCTCGCCCTCGCGCACCTTGTTAACCACTACCGAGCCCTCGCCACCGGCGTTAGCCACAATCTGACGCAGGGGCTCCTCGATGGCACGACGCACAATCTGGATACCTGTTGTCTGGTCGTCGTTGTCGCCTTTGAGGTCGGTGAGTGCCGATGTAGCGCGGATAAATGCCACACCACCACCGGGGATGATACCCTCCTCCACTGCTGCGCGTGTTGCGGCGAGTGCATCCTCCACGCGGTCCTTCTTCTCTTTCATCTCCACCTCGGTTGCAGCACCTACGTAGAGCACAGCCACGCCACCTGCCAACTTGGCCAGGCGCTCCTGCAACTTCTCCTTGTCGTAGTCGGAGGTGCTGATCTCCATCTGCTTGCGGATCTGTGCCACACGCTCCTTGATGGCCTCGGCGCTACCGCCACCATCGACGATTGTGGTGTTCTCCTTGGTGATGGTCACCTTGTCGGCTGTGCCGAGCATCTCGATAGTTGCTTGGTCGAGGCGCAAGCCCTTGTCCTCGGAGATTACGGTACCACCGGTGAGGGTGGCGATATCCTCCAACATCTCCTTGCGACGGTCGCCAAAGCCGGGAGCCTTGACAGCCGCGATTTTGAGCGTACCACGCAACTTGTTGACTACCAATGCCGAGAGAGCCTCACCATCAACATCCTCCGCGATGATTACCAGCGCACGACCATTCTGAGCCACGGGCTCCAATACGCCCATAATCTCCTTCATTGTCGATACCTTCTTGTCGGTAATCAGCACGTAGGGCTTGTCGAGTGTAGCCTCCATCTTCTCGGTGTCGGTCATAAAGTATGCCGAGATGTAGCCACGGTCGAACTGCATACCCTCCACCACGTCAACGTGGGTCTCGGTACCTTTGGCCTCCTCGACGGTGATCACACCCTCCTTCTTCACCTTGCCCATCGCCTCGGCGATGAGTGCACCGATATTCTTATCGTTGTTGGCGGAGATGGTTGCCACCTGCTCAATCTTCTCAATATCGTCGCCCACCTGCTGGCTCTGCTCTTTGAGGCTCGACACGACCACCTCAACAGCCTTGTCGATACCACGCTTGATATCCATAGGGTTAGCACCTGCGGTCACGTTCTTCAAGCCCACGCCGATGATGGCCTGCGCGAGCACGGTTGCGGTGGTAGTACCGTCACCTGCGTCGTCATTGGTCTTGGAGGCTACCTCCTTGACAATCTGTGCGCCCATATTGGCGAAGTTGTCCTCCAACTCAATCTCCTTAGCCACAGTTACACCATCTTTGGTGATGTGGGGAGCACCGAACTTCTTGTCGATGATTACGTTGCGACCCTTGGGGCCGAGGGTTACCTTTACAGCATCTGCAAGTGCATCAACACCACTTTTGAGCAACTCGCGAGCCTCAACATTATATTTAATCTCTTTTGCCATTTTCTTGTCTGTTTAAGTTTGTTCCTGTTTAGATAATCGCCAAAATATCCTTCTGAGGCATAATCAGATAGGTAGTACCCTCGATGTTGACCTCGGTACCGGCATACTTACCGTAGAGCACCTCGTCGCCTACTGCTACTTCCATCTTCACGTCTGCTGTGCCGGGGCCTACTGCCACCACCTTGCCTGCAAGGGGTTTCTCTTTTGCGGTGTCGGGGATGATAAGACCTGCTGCTGTCTTCTCCTCAGCGGGATTGGGCAGGATTAATACTCTGTCCGATAAAGGTTTCACGTTCATAACTTTCTTGCGTTTTTGTTTGTTATAATTATTATTTGTAGTTCAGTTTTTGGGTCGAGCCTATTGGAGTTTCGGCTCTGTAACCTATTTGTTCATAATGCGTGCCAA
>JAFXAY010000093.1 GCA_017521965.1 Tidjanibacter sp.
ACTCTCTAAACTCTCTAAACTCCCTAACACTCCCTAAAATCATTTTGAATTTTGAACTTTGCATTTTGAATTAAAAAAGTCATATGGCTTAGGAAATTTTGGGCTTCGTGAAGCGAGGCTGCCCGCAGCATACTAAGCGTATGTGAGGAGCAGCCTCGCAAGGGAAGTGCAAAATTTACAAGCCAGATGGCTTTTTTACAACAAAGAGAGGGGTATCAATACCCCTCTCTTTGTTATTCAGTTAGGCCTTAGGCCCAAATAGAAATCTTAATAACCCTGGCCCTTTGCGGCAGCGTAGCTAATCTTCAAGGCATTGGCACGACGCAACTCCTGTTTAACGTCGGTGATAATACCCATCTTAGTATCGCGGTCTGCCTTGATACAAGTGGTCATCGAGTTACGATCGGCCTCATCGAGTTTGTCACGCTCCGATGCGATGAACTCACCAATCTCAGCTGCCGAACGGTAGCTGTCGTTGAGCTGAATACGGGGCGACGAACCCCACTTTGCCTGCTGAGCAAGCGTGGGAGGACCGATGTAGATATAACTTACCAATGATTTCTTCTCCATCTTCTGTACCTCGGTAGCCTCGGGTGCCTTAAAGATCACCAAGAGCTCAACCTCACGCATCGTGGTCGATACCATGAAGAAGAAGAGAATCATAAAGATAACGTCTGGCAACGAGGCTGTCGAAATAGGTGGAACCTCTTTGCCGCCTTTTTTCTTAATTACTGCCATAATTTTACTTAGCTCCTAAATCTCTGGGCTCGGCCTCGGAGATGGACAGCTTGATAGCCTCGTTAACGGCCTTACGCTGGTCATCGGTAAGCTCTGCCACGGGTTTGCCGAATTTCTCAATCGAGAGCTCGTCACGAATTTCGTTAAATGCACGCGAAAGCTCGTTCTGCACCATAACATAGGTGTTATAGGTGGTGCTTCGGTCGGCCTTCAACGAGATAACGCCCTTCGAAACGGTGTGACTGCCGAGGATATCGTTGGTCACAGTCTCTTTCTCAGGAAGATTCGGATCGTCAAACGGGTTCAACATAAACTCTTTTGCCTTATCTTTCAGCTGCGAGATGTGAATCTGCTCACCCTGAACCATCAGCTGGTCGTAGGCACTCACAAAGACCTTCAAGATGTTACGCTCCTTGATAGGAGGTGCATCCTGATTCTCTTCGTCAACCCAGGGAGGCAACGTACGGTTGATACCCGAGTCAACGTTCATTGTGGTAGCCACCAAGAAGAAGATAAGGAGCAAGAAGGCGATATCCGCCATAGAACCTGCGTTAACTTCCGGTGTTTTCTTCTTATTAATAGCCATAATAGGATATACTACTTTTTAAAGACACTCTTCAACTCGCCAAACAGGATAGCTGCAAAAGCTGCTGCCATAACGATGTATGCGATATAGAGACCGGTATCGGTCAATTTCAGAGTAGCTACATTGTCAAATACGTCTCCGTTGGGGAGCAACATGGGCGATGCGCTCGAAAGCGAGTAGAGACCGAAGATAGCAGCAACTGCTACAACCAAGCCAACCAAAGTGCGGATTGCACCCTTGGGGTTGGAGAACATGCTGATCAAGGGGAATACTACTGCCGATGCGAGAGCGAGACCCAAAATGATATAAGCCCAAGTGAGCATTGCGCCAACTGCTGCCTCACCTGCAAACAGGAAGTAAGCAAACACAGCCACACCGCAAAGCATCAGAACGAGCTGTACATATTTAGTCCACTTCATAGTCTTATCGGATTTTAGTGATAGTGGTTAAATTATTTCTTGCTGTAAGCGGTCAACATATCAACCAAAGTAATCGAGCAATCCTCCATAGTTACAACGAGACCGTCGATTTTGCTAACGATGTAGTTGTAGAACAACTGAAGAACAGCAGCAGCGATAAGACCAGCCAGAGTGGTCAACAGTGCAACCTTAATACCACCTGCTACGAGCGTGGGCGATACGTCACCAGCAGCCTCGATCGAGTCGAATGCGCCTACCATACCTACTACAGTACCCATAAAGCCCAACATAGGCGACAGAGCGATGAAGAGGCTGATCCAAGTCAGACCCGACTCCATAAGACCCATCTGAACCGAACCGTAGGAAGCAACCGACTTCTCAACAACGTCCAGACCCTGATCGTAACGGCTCAGACCCTGATAGAAGATGCTTGCAACGGGACCACGACGGTTGCGGCAAACGTCCATAGCTTTCTCGATACCACCCTCAGCCAAAGCAGCCTCAACGTCAGCGATGAGCTTCTTGGTGTTGATCTTCGAAAGGCTCAGGTAAAGGATACGCTCAACAGCGATAGCAAGACCAAAGATCAAGCAGAGCAATACGGGGGTCATCCAACCAGCACCACCCTCGATAAATTTGCTCTTAATAGCCTGGTGCATTGCAACACCCTCTACATCAACCTCAGGATCCATAGCGGGAGCCTCAGCCTCAACAGCCTCAACAGCCTCGGGAGCAGCAGCCTCGGGAGCGTCCTGTGCGTAAACGTTTACTGCCGCGAAGCTCATCAAGCTTGCCATCGACAGAATCAGAAAAAGTTTTTTCATAATTTAAATTTAAGATTAATTAGACTTATGTTTTTTAAAGTTGTTTTTGGTTCTCTTTTTTTCAAAAAAAATTTTGCGGAGAAAGCGGGATTCGAACCCACGATACCCTTTTGGGGTATACGCACTTTCCAGGCGCGCACCTTCAGCCACTCGGTCATTTCTCCAATTCCACACACCCGCACCGCCCTCTATTCCAAGAGGTTAGCGCAGTTTTTGTAGGTGTGTTTCATCTTCTTTCCGACCTAATTTGCTCCTCGTCAGAGCCTATTACACGTCAAAAATCCCCGAAATATAAGAATTTTTTTTCGGAACAAAAAAATTTATTCGTTCATTTCTCCTCTAAAAGATGTTTTTAAGGCCAATTTTAACTGCTCTTCCGAGAGGTTTTTGCCCAGCATAAACATCATTTTTGTCACCGCTGCCTCCAAGGTGATATCCTTGCCGCTGATGACTCCCAGCTCCTGCATACGTCGGCCCGTCTCGTAGAGATCCATATCGACCTTACCGTCGGCACACTGGGTGACGTTCATCACGCACACACCGCGCTTCATTGCTCGGCGCAGCGAGCCGATAAACCAATCGCCACTCGGGGCATTGCCCGACCCGTAGGTTTCGAGTATCACCCCTCGCAGTCCCTCCACCGAGAGCATAGCGTGGAGTGTCTGTTCGGTGAGGCCGGGGAAGAGCTTGACCACCATCACATCGCAGGCGAGCGACGACTCCACACCAAACTCCTCATCGTCGGCGGGGTGGTGTATGGCGGCATCGTTGTAGGCGATATTTACTCCCACCTCGGCAAGTGGCGGGTAGTTGTAGGAGGCGAAGGCACTCAGTCGCTCGGCGCTCTGTTTGGTGGAGCGGTTGGCGCGGAAGAGGCGGTTTTGGAAGTAGAGCGACACCTCAGGCACTCGTGCCCTACCCTCCGCATCGGTGGCGGCAGCAATCTCGATGGCGGTAATCAGGTTTTCGCGGCCATCGGTGCGCAGCACGCCAATCGGAATCTGGCTACCGGTGAAGACCACCGGCTTGGCCAATCCGCGAAGCATAAAGCTGAGGGCGGAGGAGGTGTAGGACATAGTGTCCGTACCGTGCAGCACCACAAAGCCATCGAAGAGGTGATAGTTCTCCTCAATCTTGGCTGCCAACTCGCGCCAGAGCGCAGGCGAGGCGTTCGACGAGTCGATAGGGTCGAAGGGGAGTACCTCGATATCGACATTTAGTCGTCGGACAACGGGGAACTCCTGACCTATGTGGGTGAAGTCGAAGGGGACCAGCGCACCACTCTCGGGGTCGGTCTTCATACCAATCGTGCCGCCCGTGTAGATCAGCAGCACCTTGCGGCGTTCGGGATTTCCATCTACTCTCTTCATTGCTCCTATATTATTTATGGTTACTCAATTCTGAACATACGACGCACATTGGCTGTGGTCTGTGCCGACACCTCGGCGGGGGTCACCCCCTTTATCTCGGCCACCTTGGCGCAGGTGTATTGCAGGTAGCTGCTCTCGTTGCGCTTGCCGCGGTAGGGTACGGGAGGCAGGTAGGGGGCATCGGTTTCGAGCACCATCGCCTCCAACCCCATCTGCGCCACCGCCTCGGGCAGCACACTCTTCTTGTAGGTCACCACACCTCCTATGCCGAAGAGCATATCGCCCATCTCTCTGGCGGCACGCCACACCTCACACTCGGCAGCAAAGGCGTGGAAAATACCCCTCACACCGCGACCGCGATAACCGTCGAGCACCTCCAATACCTCACTCCACGCATTGCGCACGTGGATAGCCAAGGGCAGGTCGTGGCGGAGCGACAACTCCACCTGTCGGGCAAAAATCTCCATCTGCTCGCCCCTATGTTCGCTACTCCAATAGAGGTCGATACCCACCTCACCCACAGCCACAAAGGGGTGGGCGGGGTCGGCAAAGTAGCGCTCCACGAGCGCCATCTCGCGCTCATTGGTGGCGCGGTCGGCAACCGAGGTGGGGTGCAGGCCCATCATCGGGTAGTGGTCGGCGTGGGCTGCCGCCACGGTGAGCAGTCGCTCGTGACTCTCGGAGTCGATAGCGGGGAGGAGGAAGGCCTCGACACCCGCCTCACGCGCACGGGCAATCACCTCGTCGCGGTCGGCGTCGAACTCCTCGCAGTAGATATGGCTATGTGTGTCTATCATCTCGTTCTATACCTATTTAAATAAGAGATTAAACTCTCTCGTATCGTCCACCGGGCAGGCTGCGCACCACACCCGCTATCTCCAACCCCACCAAGAGGGCATTTACAGAGGCAACACCCATACCGCTACGCTCGACAAGTGTGTCGATGCCGAGCGACTCTCCCTCGCCAAAGCAGCGTAGGAGGCTATTTTCATCATTGGTGAGGGTCGGGCCACACTCCTCGGCGGCAACCTGCACGGGGCGCGCCTCGATGTCCCACCCCACCTCGCAGATAATATCGGCCGCCGAACATACCATAGCCGCACGACGGGTGGCGATGAGGTGGTTGGTACCCTCCGACGAGCGGTCGCCCACCCTGCCCGGGAGCGCCATCACAGCACGCTGGTAGCCCCACGCCATATCGGCAGTGTGGAGCGAGCCACCCTTGGAGGGCGACTCCACGACGAGTGTGCCCTGCGATGCACCCGCAATCAATCTGTTGCGCGGGATGTAGAAGTTACCCCTGCCCACCGCAAAACTCGGGTACTCGCTCAGCAGAGCACCGCCCGAGGCGAGTATCTGCTCAGCAAGCTGCTTATGGCTGCTCGGGGTGACCTTGCTCACGGGCGAGGGGAGGAAGGCGGCGGTGTGCAACCCCGCCTTGATGGCTGCCTGATGCGCCTCAGCGTCAACGCCAAAGGCCAGACCACTCACCACAGAGAGGTCGGGAAGAGCCTCGCCGAGCTCACCAATCAGACGGTTGGTCATACGACCACCGTAGGGTGTCATAGTGCGGGTGCCGACAACGGAGAGGGTGCGACCCGCGAGGGGCGCTATGTTGCCTTGGTAGAATAGTACGTGGGGTTGGTCGCCACACTCGGCGAGCAGAGGAGGATAGTCGGCATCGGTGGCCGCCACAGCGCGGATACCGTAGCGCTCCATTTTGAGGAGCTCGGCCTCGGCCGCTGCGAAGGTGGTACGCTCGCGTATGGCACGCACGGTGGGCTCGGCGATGCCCGCCTCGGCGAGTTCGGCTGCCGAGCGCGCAAAGAGCGTGGTGGCAGTGCCGAAGTACTCCATCAGTTGGACAATACTTCGCGGCCCTAATTGGGGCAATAGCGTGAGCGCCAAATCCTCGATAGTCATAGGGTAGAGAGGTTGTGCGGTGATAATACCAAGATGTAAAGGTATGATTTTTTTGTTGGAAATAGCGCACTCAGAGGGCTAAAAGAACCTCAAAGTGAAATTTTTAGGCGATTTTTTGATAATCGGTTGGCAGAAGATTAATTTTTGTTTATATTTGCACTCCGTTTGGTGCGATGGCCGAGTGGCTAGGCACAGCTCTGCAAAAGCTGCTACAGCGGTTCGATTCCGCTTCGCACCTCAAAATAACAAGGTTGGCTGTTAGGCCAACCTTTTGTTATTTTGAGGTGCGAGTGCTTACGCACTGCACAAAACCCAAATTCCTCCCCAAACCCCTCCTTTGACAAAGGAGGGGCTTTCTTTTGGTGGGGATTGGAAGGCTGAAAAGCGAGCCTTTACTTTTTTTGAGGTGCTAGGAGGGGAGATTAGGGAGTGTTAAGGAATTATAGGAATAATGGGAGTAATGAGAATAATGGGAATTTAAAGATAATCCTTAAACTCCCTAAGTTCCCTAAGCTCACTATATTCCCTATATAAAAAAACTGAGAGTAGTTCGATACTACTCTCAGTTTTAATCCATTTTGAATTTTGAACTTTGCATTTTGAATTAAAAAAGTCATATGATTGAGGAAATTTTGTGCTTCGTGCAGGGAGCCAAAGCGCAGTTTACTAATAGTAAATGAGCATTTGGCTCGCAAGGGAAGTGCAAAATTTACCAATCAGATGGCTTTTTTCCTAATTCATAGAGCCGCCGACTATATCCAACAACTCATTAGTAATCGCCTGCTGGCGCGACTTGTTATACTCAACGGTGAGTTCGCCCAGCAACTCGTCGGCATTCTCGGTGGCCATCTGCATCGCGATTACGCGCGCGGCGTGTTCCGAGGCCGAGCTGTCGAGCAGGGCGGTATATAGTTGCAGTTTCACGCTCTTAGGCAGGAGGGTCGATAGCAGCTCCTCGCGCGAGGGCTCCAAGATATAGTCTGCCCCCAAGCCCGACTCCTCGCCCTGCGGGAGTACGAGGGGGAGCAGCTCGGCGCTGGTCAGCACCTGCGAGCCTGCGCTCTTGAAGCGGTGATAGACCACCTCCACCTTGTCGAGTGTTCCCTCCACAAAGCGGTCCATAAAGCGCTGTGCCAGAGCGGCCATCACGTCGTAGTCGGGTTTTGCGGCGAGGCCCTCGAAGTTCTCGACCACATTATAGCCCGCCTTGGTTGCTGCCTCGTTAATCTTCTTGCCGATGGTATATACCTCGACTGCCTCGCGGGGCAGCTCATCATAATCTGCCACACGCTCAGCGAGTTGGCGTGCCACGTTGGTGTTGAACGCGCCACAGAGCGAGCTATCGGAGGAGAGGGCGACAATCGCCACACGTTCCACCTCGCGGCGGGCGGTGAGCGGGAAGTCGATGGTGGCACCTGCCAGCAGTCCCTCCATCACCTGAGAGAGGGCGCGCGAGTAGGGCCCCATACCGACAATTGCCGCTTGGGACTTGTGCAACTTAGCAGCCGACACCATCTTCATCGCAGAGGTAATCTTGCGGGTGCTGCTGACTGAGTTGATACGTTCTTTAATCTCCTTCAACGAAGCCATTTTTCTCTATATATGTTTTGCTCTAAAACACTTATTCTTTGAACATTGCGGTCACCTCGGCAGCGCTCTTCTCGATGAGCGAGGTGATCTGCTCGTCGAGCTTACCTGCGCGCAGGGGCTCCAACACATCGTCGCGGTGGTTGGCGAGGAGGTACTGCACAAATGCCTTCTCGAAGTCGCGCACCTTATCCACCGAGATATCGCGCAACAGACCGTTCACACCGCAGTAGAGCACAGCAATCTGCTGCTCCACGGGCATCGGCGCGTACTGCGCCTGCACGAGCAGCTGGGTATTCTTCTGGCCCTTGTCGATGGTAAATGCGGTAACGGGGTCCAAATCGCCACCAAACTTGGTAAAGGCCTCCAACTCAGCATATTGTGCCTGGTCCATCTTCAACGAACCTGCCACCTTCTTCATCGACTTAATCTGTGCGCTACCACCCACACGCGACACGGAGATACCCACATTAATCGCGGGGCGCACACCCTGGTTGAAGAGGTCGTTTTCGAGGAAGATCTGACCATCGGTAATCGAGATAACGTTGGTCGGGATATATGCCGACACGTCGCCTGCCTGGGTCTCGATGATGGGGAGCGCGGTGAGCGAACCACCACCCTTGACCTTACCTTTCAGGCTATCGGGGAGGTCGTTCATCTGCTCAGCCACCTCGGTACGGTTGATAATCTTCGCCGCACGCTCCAACAGACGCGAGTGGAGGTAGAAGATATCGCCCGGGTATGCCTCACGACCACTGGGTCGGCGCAGAATCAGCGACACCTCACGGTAGGCCACCGCCTGCTTCGAGAGGTCGTCATAGACCACCAATGCGTGGCGACCGGTATCGCGGAAGTACTCACCGATGGCCGCACCCGCAAAGGGGGCGAAGTATTGCAGCGCAGCGGGGTCGGCAGCGGTAGCCGAAACGACTACGGTATAGTCCATAGCGCCCTTCTCGCGCAGAGTATTTACAATCGAAGCAACAGTCGAACCCTTCTGACCAACAGCCACATAGATACAATATACAGGCTCACCCTTCTCGTATGCCTCACGCTGGTTGAGGATAGTATCGATAGCGATAGCGGTCTTACCCGTCTGGCGGTCGCCGATAATCAGCTCACGCTGGCCACGACCGATAGGAATCATAGCATCGATAGCCTTGAAGCCTGTCTGCAAGGGCTGGTTTACGGGCTGGCGGAAGATAACACCCGGCGCCTTACGCTCCAAGGGCATCTGGCAAGTCTCGCCAACCACCTCGCCCATACCGTCGAGAGGCTGACCCAGAGGGTTGATAACGCGGCCAAGCATACCCTCACCCACATCAATCGAGGCGATGCGACCTGTACGCTTCACGGTAAAGCCCTCCTTCACCTGGTCGGTAGGTCCGAGGAGCACCGTACCCACGTTGTCCTCTTCAAGGTTCATCACAACACCCATCATACCGCTCTCAAATTCGAGCAGCTCACCCGCCACGGCATTGCGCAGTCCGTAGATGCGGGCCACACCGTCGCTCACCTCGAGCACGGTGCCCACCTCGTCGAAACGCAGATTGGTGTCTATCTTTTCGAGCTGCATCCTCAGGATATCGGAAACCTCGCTCGCTTTAATCTTATCGGCCATAATACTCTATTAACCTTCTACTTAAAGGGTTGAAACACTACTTTGTCTGAACGCCTTGGCGATACGCTCCAACGCACCCCTAACCGAGGCGTCGAGCTGCTTATCGTCAATGCGGAAAATGAAACCTCCTCCTATCGAGGGGTCGATGCGGCAATCCATCTCAACCGCACCGTGAGTCTTAGCAACAACACTCTGGGCGATACGCTCCTTCACCTCGTCACCCAGCTCGGTGGCCGAAGTGAGGTGTACCACACTGATATTGTTGCGCTTACGGTAGAGCGACATATACTCCAACGCCATAGTTCGGAGATATGCCTCGCGGCGGTTATCCAAAACAAGCCTCACGAAATCGCGGAAGCACTCGGCAGGCTCCTCACCCACCGCGGCACACACAAGCGACATCTTCTGCTCGCGGCTCACCACGGGGCTGACCAACGTGGTGCGCAGAGCAGGCAACGCCTCGAAGTTCCCCGCAAGGGAACCCATCTGCCCATAGAGCACCTCGGTCACACCACGCTCGGTGGCGTACTCCATAAGCGCCTTGGCATATCGTCTGGCTATAAGTCCTGTGTTCATAACTGCCTATGCTTCTCTACCCTGCTCGGCACGCTCGGCCTCCTCCACCAGTCGCATAGCAAACGACTGCTGCGACTCCTTGTCGCCCAGCTGCTGGCGCAGCACCTTCTCGGCCACATCGACCGACAAGAGGGCAACAGTGGAACGAATCTCGCCAAGCGCCTTGCGCTTCTCGGTTTCGATCTGCTGCTTTGCCGCCTCTAACTCACGAGCAGCCTCCACCTGAGCCTGCTCACGGGCCTCCTGCACGATGCGCTCACCGTTGGCGGTGGCCTGCTTCAAAATCTCGTTCTGGCGAGCCTGAGCATCCTCCAACAACTTCTGCGCCTGCGCCTCGATGCCTGCCAAGCGGCTATTAGCCTCATCGGCAGCCCTCAACGAGGACTCGATGTGCTCCCTGCGCGAGGCAACAGAACGAGTGATAATCGGAAAGCCAAACTTGGCCAAGATACCGAACACCAACCCGAAGCTAATGAGCATCCAAAACAGAAGCCCCAAATCCGGAGTAATCAGAGACATTTTTAAACGTTTTTTTGCGGGCGCAGCCCGCATATTAATAAATTACCCTCGTAGAATTAGATTGCCATCAGGCAGACTACGATAGCAAACAGAGTTGCACCCTCGATAAGAGCGGCAACAATAATCATCGACATACGAACATCGCCTGCAACCTCGGGCTGACGCGAAATAGCCTCCATAGCCGACGAACCAATTTTACCAATACCGTAAGCGGCACCAATAACTGCAATAGCGGCTGCGAGGGGAGCTGCAATCGAACCGTAATTAACGGTCTGCAACAAACTGATCAAAGATGCTAACATCATAACTTTTTAATTTTTTGGGTTTTACAATTTTTTTATCTATTTACGTTTATTCTCTAATTAGTGTTTTTCAAGGTGCAGGGTGCAGGGTGCAGGGGTGCAACCCTTTACGTTCTAACCTCTTTAACTACTCTTCCAGCGCCTTAGGCTCCTCGGAGTGGTGCTCCTCGCCGTGTTCGTGTTTCTGTCGCGAGAGGCCGATGAAGACCGCCGAGAGCATAGTGAACACGTATGCCTGAATAAAGGCCACCAGCAACTCCAAGCACAACATAAACACCGAGAGTATCACCGAGAAGATGGTCATACCCGTACCGATACCGACACCCATAGCGAAGGTGACAAATATCAAGCAGGTGAGTGCAAGGATAATGGTGTGGCCCGCCATAATGTTGGCAAACAGACGCACGGTGAGCGCAAAGGGCTTGGTGATGATACCGAACATCTCGATAACGGGCATCAGAGGAATAGGCACCTTAATCCACCAAGGCACATCGGGCCAGAAAATCTCCTTCCAATACTCCTTGTTACCAAAGACATTGACAGCAATTGTGGTACACAACGCCATCACCAGCGTAATGGCTATATTGCCTGTGGTGTTGGCACCGAAGGGGAATACGGGTACCAAACCCAACAGGTTATTAATCAGAATAAAGAAGAACGCACACAGCAGATAGGGTGAGTAGCGTTTATAGTCGGGACCCACATTGTCGCGAATCACCTCGTCCTCGATGTACATCACCACCATCTCCATCATACCCACAAAGCCACCCGGCACTGCGTGCTCGGGGCGACGCTTATACCAGCGGGCGCAGATGAGGAAGAGGACAATCATAATTGTCGAGTTGATGAGCAGTGCCAACGCATTTTTGGTGAGCGACAAATCCAAAGGTCGGCTCTCCGAGCCATCGGCAGCCACCTCAACGAGCTTGCCCTCGTACTTCTCGCTGGTCGAGATGCGCAGGCCCTCGTACTCGTGACCGTGAGCCAAGTGCTTGGAGGAGAATACCTTCCAGCCGCTATCGGTCTTGGCGATAATGGGGAGATGAACCTCCACGTGGTGACCATTGACGGTAGCGATGTGCCACGAATAGCTGTCGTTCAAGTGGTCGAAGATAATCTCCTGCACATTGATTTCGCTCTCCGCCTCGGCGCTCTGCTCGGCGTGGTCGGCAGAGGATGCCGCCACAGCAGGCACTGCGGTCGAAAGCGAAAGCAGAAGTGCCCCCGCAAACAGAACGATACTCTTTAATATATGGCTCATTTTCATCGTATTACACTACTTTTGTTCTGCCTCTTTCGCCTCGGCAGCCTTCAACAATGCACGCGCCTTATTGACCTTCTCGAAATGCGAGAAGACCTGCAACTCGGCAAGTGTCGAGAGCAGATAACCGCCCACCAGCACAATCAGGAAGGCATTACGCGCTGCCGATGCCTCCATACAGAGGAAGCAGACAACCATAACCACCATAGTACCAAGCAATTTGACGGTCTTGAAGAGCAACATCTTATTAATCACCTTATTGGCGGGCAGAGTGAACATCTTCTCACACATCATCACCGCCACCCTACCCGACAGAGCGAAGCAGAGGGGTGCGAGCCACATCAGGTGGTGGTACCACTCAGGCTGCATACGGTTCAGAAGCCAAATCACAACCATCAGCACCACCATCGTTCCGAGAACGATGTTGACCATCTTTGTGCTATTAAACTTTGTACTCTTCATACTCTTCGAACTACTCCACACACACGGTTACCACGTCGTCTTTCACCTCAACAAAGCCACTCATAATGTGGAACTTGCGCTCCTCACCACCAGCAAGCGAACACTTGATATCGCCCTCTTCGAGAGCCGAGATAAGTGCGGCGTGGCGGGGATAGACAGCAAACGAGCTGACAACACCGGGCAGGGTGACGTGCTCCACGTCGCCAGAGAATACCTCCCCCTTGGGAGAAACGATTCTAACCTCTATCTTACCTTGTGCCATCTTGTCTGCTATACCTATTATATAATACTAATTTCGGTTACCCAAAACTACTTGGTTGCCTGTTTCAGGATTGCCTCGCCCTTGGCGATAGCCTCCTCGATAGTACCTACATTGAGGAATGCCTGCTCGGGCAGGTGGTCAACCTCGCCATCGAGAATCATCTTGAAGCCCTTGATGGTATCCTCAATCGACACCATAACACCCGGGGTGTTGGTGAACTGCTCGGCCACGAAGAAGGGCTGCGAGAGGAAACGCTGCACGCGACGAGCGCGGTTCACAGTGGTCTTGTCCTCGTCCGAAAGCTCCTCCATACCGAGAATCGAGATGATATCCTGCAACTCCTTGTAGCGCTGCAAAATCTGTTTCACGCGCTGCGCGGTGTCGTAGTGCTCCTGACCCACGATATTGGGGTCGAGGATACGCGAAGTAGATTCCAAGGGGTCAACTGCGGGGTAGATACCCAGCGCGGTAATCTTACGCGAGAGCACTGTGGTAGCGTCGAGGTGCGAGAAGGTGGTTGCGGGGGCGGGGTCGGTCAAGTCGTCGGCGGGCACATATACCGCCTGCACGGAGGTGATAGAACCGTTCTTGGTCGAGGTGATACGCTCCTGCATACTACCCATCTCGGTAGCCAGCGTAGGCTGATAACCTACTGCCGAAGGCATACGACCCAAGAGTGCCGACACCTCACTACCTGCCTGAGTGAAACGGAAGATATTGTCGATGAAGAAGAGGATATCCTTGGTGCCCTCGCCCGAGTCGCGGAACGACTCAGCAACTGTCAGACCCGAGAGTGCCACCGAAGCACGCGCACCGGGAGGCTCGTTCATCTGACCGAACACCAGCGAGAGCTGCGACTTCTTCAACTCCTCATAGTCTATCTTCGAGAGGTCCCAATCGCCCTCCTCCATACCTTTCTTAAACTCGTCGCCGTAGCGGATAACGCCCGACTCAATCATATCGCGCAAGAGGTCGTTACCCTCGCGAGTACGCTCACCCACACCTGCAAATACCGAAAAACCGTGGTGCTTCTTGGCGATGTTGTTAATCAACTCCATAATGAGCACCGTCTTGCCTACACCTGCACCACCAAACAGACCAATCTTACCACCACGCGAGTAGGGCTCCAACAGGTCGATAACCTTGATACCGGTGAACAGCACCTCGCGCGAAGTGGAGAGCTCCTCAAACTTGGGAGGCTCGCGGTGGATGGGCAGTCGCTCCGACTCCTCCAACGGACGCATACCGTCGATAGCCTCGCCCACGACGTTCATCAGTCGGCCCTTCACCTGCTCACCTGTCGGCATACCGATAGGGGTGTAGTGGGAGGTGGCCTCCATACCGCGACGAAGACCGTCGGTGGAGTCCATAGCCACAGCGCGTACGCTGTTCTCGCCGATGTGCTGCTGAATCTCGGCCACGAGCACACGACCATTGTCGCGCACTACCTCAATAGAGTCGTGAATCGAAGGGAGAGTAATCTCCTCATTACTAATACCATCGCTCTCGAAACTAACGTCGATAACGGGGCCAATCACCTGTGAGATGTGACCCTTGATGGTTTTGGCGGTTGTGGTTTGGTTGGTTGCCATATCTTGTCTTTCGGTTTTTTGCCTAATTTCAAATTGCGACAAAAATAACTCTTTTGGTGGGTTTTATCAAATTTTGTCGCTCCAAACTACTATTTAATTATCACTTTTTCTACTCAAATTGGCCCTCTAAGCCTGCATATATACTTCCAGCAGGTCGCCCTCGCCCTCGATGACCACGTCGCTCTCCTCGGCAGGTATCAGCAGAGTCTGCGCCTTGCGCAGTCGCTCCGAGCCGAAGGGGGTGGTGATAGTCACCTCGCCCGAGGTGCAGATATAGATGAAGAAGGAGTCGATGGGTGCGGTGTCGCGCTCCAAGCGGCCACGAACAACAATTCTATCAATAACATAGTCGCTCGAACGGAACAACTCCTCCACCTTGTTGGCCACACCCGGGGTCTGCACCTGCAAGAGTGTCGAGGCCTCGAAGTCGATAGCGTCGTGCGCCTCGTCGAGGCTCAGCTCGCGCGGCTCGCCATTGTCGTCCAATCGCCCCCAATCGTCGATGCGGTAGATGATGTCGGAGGTCTCCTGAATCTCCGCAAGGAAGATACCCTCGCCGATGGAGTGAACAGTACCTGCGGGTACGATGAAGATGTCGCCCGCCTTGACGGGTACCATATTGAGCAACTTGTGCACCTCGCCAGTGTGGAGTGCCTCGTGGTAGTCGTGGTGGGTGACACCCTTGCGGAAGCCCAGCCAGATGTGTGCTCCGGGCTCGGCATCGACGATGTACCAGAACTCGTTCTTGCCTCGGCAGCCGTGACGCTCCTCGGCCAGCTCATCGTCGGGGTGTACCTGTATGGAGAGGCGGTCGCGGGCATCGATAAACTTGACCAGCACGGGGAACTCCGAGTCGAATCGCTCGAAGACCTTTTCGCCCACCAAGTCGCCCATATAGACCTCGGTAATCTCCTGTAAATTATTGTTTTTCAGAAAACCGTTCGACACCACCGACTCTTCGCCATAGATACCCGAAATCTCCCAACTCTCGCCAATACGCTCTCTATTCTGAGAGGTCTTGGGGCGTTTACCTGCGGCGGCAAGTTTGGAGCCACCCCAGATGCGCTCTTTGAGTCGCGGACGGAACTTAATCGGGTACAACATCTCTCTATTGTGGTGTTATTAAGCGGTTTATCAATAAATTAGCGCCAACACTTTAACGGTCGGCTATGTGAAATAATTTTCAAAGATAGTATTATTCGCCAAATTTCGCACCACCAGAACACTTTTTTTGCACTTTTTTAGAGAAAAACACTACCTTTGTGTTAAGGTACATACTATGTCAAACAACTAAAACACGAAAGACAATGGAGGAATTTTTAAGAGTCGAACACGTCACAAAGCAGTTTGCCGGTCACAAGGCACTCGACGATGTGTCGCTCACTATTCCGCGTGGCAGTGTCTATGGTCTGCTCGGCCCAAACGGTGCGGGCAAAACCACACTGATACGAATCATCAACCGCATCACCGCACCCGACAGCGGCAAGGTCTTCATCGGTGGCAAGGAGTTGCAGCCCGAAGATGTGGGCCGAATAGGCTACCTGCCCGAGGAGCGCGGATTGTATAAGAATATGAAGGTCGGCGAGCAGGCTATCTACTTCGCACGACTCAAAGGCCTGTCGCGCCCCGAGGCTATCCGACGACTCAAAGAGTGGTTTGTGCGCTTCGGCATCGAGAGTTGGTGGAACAAGAAGGTCGAGGAGCTCAGCAAGGGTATGGCGCAGAAGATGCAGTTCATAGTCACCGTGCTCCACGAGCCGGAACTGCTCATCTTCGACGAGCCTTTCAGCGGCTTCGACCCCGTGAACGCCAACCTGCTCAAAGAGGAGATTTTGAAGTTGCGCGACAAGGGCTCGACGGTGATATTCTCCACCCACAATATGGCCTCGGTAGAGGAGATATGCGACGACATCACCCTCATCAACGCCTCGCACAACATACTCAGCGGCAGTGTCGATGCTATCCGCCGCGCACACGGTAACGGTCAGTACCTGCTCTCGTTCCGTGGCGACGTGGAGGCACTCAGCACTGCACTCGACGAGCACTGCACGATACTCGCCAACGAGGAGGGCGAGACCGACAGCCTCAAACTCCACATCGGCGAGGAGAGCAGCGTGAGGGAGGTAATCGGCATCGCCAACGAGCTGGTGGAGATTCGCTCGTTCCAAGAGATGATACCGAGTATGAACGATATATTTATCCGCGCAGTGGCGGGCAAACTTTAATTCCCCTAATAGGTTAACAATCAATAGTTATGGGAAAAATTGGAATTATAGCGCAGAGAGAGTTCAATGAACGCGTGCGCAAGAAAAGTTTTATCATCACCACAATACTGATGCCGCTGTTTATGGTGGCCATTATGTTTATCCCGATGCTGATGGTCAATATGAAGAGCAACGAGGTGAGGGAGATATATGTGGTAGATGAGAGTGGTGTGATTGGCGACAAGCTGGAATCGACCACAGGGTTGAAGTTTATCCCCTCGGATATGCCGCTCGACCAGATTAAGGAGCAGCAACTCGACATCTTCGGTGTGCTCGTGCTGAGCAAGAACATCGCCGATGGTGGCGGTGCGCAACTCTACACCTATGGCACCTCGACAATCGACATCGAGAGCGAAATCAGAGCTCAGGTGGAGGATATCATCGAGACCGAGAAACTCAAAACATACAACATCGAAAACCTCGCCGAGATACTCGCCGATGTGGAGACCAACATATCGCTCAGCGTCAAGCAGTTCAGTGACGATGGAGAGGCCAAGGACAGCTCGTCGATAGTGGCCATTGTGGCGGCCTACATCTTCGGATTCCTGATCTATATGTTCGTATTCCTCTATGGAGGTATGGTGATGCAGGGCGTAATCGAGGAGAAGAGCAACAAGGTGTTGGAGGTGATGGTGTCGAGCGTCAAGCCCTTCCAGCTGATGATGGGTAAGATACTCGGTATAGCCTCGGTGGCACTCACCCAGCTGCTGATATGGGTGGTATTCATCGTCGTCGTGGGTGGCGGACTGATGTCGCTGCTGGCAGGCGATATGATTGAGGCGGCACAGGCGATGAGTAGTGGTATGCCGATGGATATGGAGGCGATGGGCGGCGCAATGATGGATGCCGACTTGGCAGCCGCCATCAACACCCTCACCGACCCCGGCTACCTCTTCCGACTCATCGGCGGCTTCATCGTCTATTTCATCGGTGGCTACCTCCTCTACGCGGCAATGTTTGCGGCAGTGGGTAGCGCAGTCGATAACGAGAAGGATACCCAGAACCTGCAAACACCTATCTCGATGCCGCTGATTCTGGCCCTCTTCGTGATGCTGACCGCAATGCAGGACCCCAACTCGCCACTGGCTGTGTGGTGTAGCATTATCCCCTTCACCTCACCTATCGTGATGGTGGCTCGTCTGCCCTATGGCGTACCCGCGTGGGAGTTGTGGACCTCAATAGGCGTACTCTTCGCCTCGTTCTTCGCCATTGTATGGCTGGCCGGCAAAGTCTATCGAGTGGGTATCTTTATGTATGGCAAAAAGCCGACCTTCAAAGAACTCTATAAATGGACTAAGTATAAAATGTAAAGCCGAGAAGGTAACTTGAAGTTCATAATTAGTTAAACCTGAGAGCAATGTCGAATTGCTCTCAGGTTTAACATTTTGCACAGCACCATTTGTAAGGTAGATACCCTATCGCCTTTAATCACCACCTCGACACCTGCCTGCTTCGCAGGCAATTGCAAGCCTGACCCACCCCCAAGCCCCCGCCTCGGCGGGGGATGTGTCCCGCTGCTTCGCCGCGGGTGAGGTGGGGATAGTAGCGGTAGTGGGTTTCGGAGGTAGCGGGCACGACCGTTTCGAATACCTGATTAAATCCTATTGGGCCTATTGGGCCTATTGGGATTATTATTATAGGCCCAATAGGCAATAGGGAGTTTAGTGAATTTAGGGAACTTAGGGAATTTAGGGAGTTTAGGGATATTCTTTATATTCCCATTATTCTCATTATTCCTATAATTCCCTAAGCTCCCTAACACTCCCTAAAAAAACCTGAGCGCAATTCAACATTGCGCTCAGGTTTAACTTAATTTTGAACTTTGAATTTTGAATTTTGAATTTGCAATCCCTTCTACCTGTTCCTCGCGAAAATAAGTCCCACGCCCATAGCGATTACGATGGCGGGGAGGAAGATCTCCACGACGGGGATATGGATATTGAAGTAGTCGGTGAGCAGGAAGAGTGTGCCCACAGCCACAAGTGAGTCACCAATCCAGTAGTTGCGTACCACCACAAAGTAGGCACCCAAAATCACCAACAACATCTGCCACGAGAAGATGATATCGAAGACCCGAGTGCCGATAACGCCCAGGTTGCTCATCATCCACAATCCGCCCAGCACGATGAGCAGAACACCCACAAATACCGAGGTGCGGGCAGCGTTGTTACTCTTTGGTGCGGTGGGTTGCTTAGGGGTCTGCGGAGCCTCTTGTTGCTCCACTTTCTGGTCATTTAAAATCTCCATAAACTCTTAGTTTTTAGTTTTTTATAAAAATTCTATCTGTTTCGACCCTCGGTTGTCCCACCGCCAAGCCTGTTAGTAGGTCACCAAGCCGGCCTCTTTGAGTACCGCCATATACTTGGTGATAGCCTCCAACGAGTCGTTGTTGGGGAACTGAGCGTCGAGCATCTTTTTGATATCCAATATACTATTTGTACCGCCTGTGGTCAGTTTGGCAATCTCGGCGCTGTTGCTCACATCGCGGCGCGAGATACCGTGCTTGGTCATCAGGTCGGCGGGTACGCTGTTGAGCACACCGTAGCCATACTCGGTAACCTTGGCGGTCGCCTTGGGGAATACCTTCGAGGCGGCCTTCTCCTCGGCGGTGAGGGTCAATTTCAGCGGTGCTACGCCGAGCGCTGCGGCCTTCACCTTCATCGCAGCGTCGATGCTGCTGCCATTGGCCTCCCAAGCGGCATCTACACTCTCGGTGAGCGTAGCCACATAGTCGGCCAGCACCTCCGAGGTGGGAGCCAGCTCCAACACACTATTCAGTGTTGCTCGCTCATTTTGGCGCAGAGCATCTTGGTTGAAACGTGCCGCACGGTAGAGTGCTGCAAACTCCTCGGCCGAGGCCTCGGAGAGGGCAGTGAGGTCTTGTTTCATCTTGATAGACATACGCTTAGCACTATTGGCAGCCACCTCCGATGCAATCTTCACTGCACCCTGCTCACCCGCCTCGGCGATGGTGTAGGCGGTGGCGGCGGCAATTACAATTGCGCGGTGCAACTGCGTGGGGTCGCATATTGCGGGTCTGTCGCCCGAGGTGTGGTAGTAGTTGTCGGGCCAGGTAATCATAATCACGCCCGGCACCTGAACACCCCAGTCGTTGAATACCTCGTGGTCCGACGAGCCATAGTGGGCATTGATGGCGTAGTAGAAGGGGTCGTGCGAGCCGGTGACGCTGTAAATGGGTTTCAGCGCATTGGGGCGACCAACACCCGTAGCCACAAATCCCTTATTGGTAGCACCTACATAGTGGAAGAAACTCTCCGCTACATCGTTGAGGTAGTGGGGGTTACCCATTGTAGTGCGGTGCATACAGTAGTAGGACTCGCTCTTGCTCAACCACAAGCCAACCATATCGAGGTTGATGTTGCAGAGTGCGCGACTGAGTATC
Source organism: Tidjanibacter sp. (assembly GCA_017521965.1). Lineage (GTDB taxonomy): Bacteria > Bacteroidota > Bacteroidia > Bacteroidales > Rikenellaceae > Tidjanibacter. Next base: position 19,710 of record JAFXAY010000093.1, read on the forward strand.
TCTTTGTTCTGTGCCGCCCAAGGCATCGACCCCGAAAATTCGGGTACCCAGAGGAAGCGAATAGAGCGTTTGGGGCGAGGGAGTTGTCCGCTCTCTATCAGCTCGTTAAGTGTGCGCGCCACCTCAATCAGCGATGCCGAGCCGGAGGTGTTGTCGTTAGCACCCAACTTCACATATCCCTCGAAGAGGTGGGCGCAGAGGATAACCTCCTCGGCGTTTTCGTCGGTGCCCTCGATCAGACAGGTCGGCACCTCGAGATTGCTCTGCTCTGTGGTACTCTCGATATCGACCTTCACGGTGATTTTCTCGCCACCCAAGAGTCGGTCGCGCAGTGCGTAACCATCTCGCGGAGTGAGGTTTATGCAGAAGGTGGCATTTGCGCCGCCAATGCTGTTGTTCGGAATCTGCAAGGGGTCAACAAGTGGACGCGGGGAGTAGAAGCTGATGACACCCACAGCACCTGCCTGCACTGCCAAGTTGTGCACTCGGCTGGGCGAAGCCTCGGTCACCACCACCTTGCCTGCCACGTCGGCGGCAGCGATATCGGCCTGAGTGCCACGACCCACCCACACTAAGTCGGCGGTCAGATGGGCGCTCTTGCTACCCTGCGCCAGCACTGCAGCCAGGTCGCGGTAGTCGGCCAGCTTGGTGAGGCCCGGCGATACCTCCCACACCTCGGCGCTCACTCCGTCCCACGAAGAACTCTTACCCACAATCTCGGTTGTAGCGTTCTCAAAACCATAACTTTTGAGCTTATCAACCACATAGCGCGACTCCATAAACAGACCCGCATAATCCTCGTGTGAGCGGTCGCGCTCGTAGGGGGCAATATCCATAATGTAGTAGTATGCCCTGTCGCCCGACGACTCGCCGACAATCAGGTCGTAGTAGTTTTCGCTCATCAGTGAGTGGTTGAACGGTGTTGTGTACTCCTGAGCCACCATCGGGGTAGCCGCAAGGAGCAGCAACATTGAGAGTGTTTGCTTCAAGTTCTTCATAATAGTAATAATTTGTGTTAAAAATTGTAACCTATACCTGACTTTTTTAGGGGAAAATCAATAGAAACCTCGCTTGCTCTATCCCTCAAAGGGGATTTGTAGGTTACAAATGTATAACTTTTTTGCTATTTTATACTATTATTACCTCTTTTTAACCCTTTTACTCGATATTGTTAAGTGTTGAACTTATCGAATCGCTTACAATTTACAACTCTGTTCCACTTTTTTCGGTCGTTTCGCTACTCTGCCACACGGGCGAAGCAGTCGTTTTTTTCTCTATCAGCGCACCATCTTCGTCGAACTCCATCACCAACTCCTCGCCACTCTGGCGGTCGCGAATTTGGATCTGTGTGCGACCTGTTGCGTCGTCGTAGTCGATAGATATTTTGTCGCCATCTTCAAATGCATCTTCCACTTCATCAGCCCAATCCTCAATAGCCTCAAATCGCTCCTCTACACTCTCCCAATGGTGAGGATTGAGGAGTGTTTCGAGGTTGCGGGCGGAGATTATGCAGAAGAACAAGAGCGATATTCCGAAGAGTGTTGAGAATATGGTAACTGCCTTACGCTCAGGCTTGTTGCCCACCGCCAACGAGAGCAGGATAAACCCAACAAGCCCCACAAAGAGCAGCACAACAACCAATGCCAGAGCCACATAGCCTGTGGTCGAAATACCAACCAGACCACCAATCGGCAACATCGCCAACTCAATCGCCGCACCACCAAAGAGCACCGCGAACAGGGCAACCAACAGACCGATACCCACTCCGCAGAAGCATATTGCAAATAGTATTAACAACGCCTTGATACAGAACATTATAACCCTGCCAATACCGTAGGTCACATCTGCCCACACACCCGCCGAGCGTTCGCTCTTTGCGGGGTTAGCCGAGGTGCTTGCTGCGGCCTCCTCTTTGAAGGTCTGGTGGATTGAGGAGGCGGTGATTTTCTCACCTCGCATCTCCATCTTCTGTCGTGGAGTCTTGGCCATAGGCACAGCAATCAACAGTGTGAAATAGAGCAATATACACATCAGGAATATCGAGCCGAAACAGTCGCCCAAGCCATCCATATCCATAGCGTTGAAGACCAGCCAAAAGACCATCGGCAGGAAGATACCTATGCGCACGAACGACGGGTCAACACCAAAATAGGTGCCCAGACCGCTGCACACACCACCCATCTTCGCCCCCTCGCTGTTGCGATAGAGTCGGCGTTCCAACTTGGCTGTCGCCTCCTCCTTAGGCATATCCTCGGGGTAGCCGAGTTGCTCGACAATCTCGCGTGCGAGTGGCTCATCGACAATGCGCGACGCCTCCTGTCGCGAGAGTATCAGTTCGGCAATTCGAGCCTCGATATCGGCCACCACCTCGCGCCCCTCAGCGGAGGCCGAGTAGGCATTTTCGAGGGTGTCCAGATAGTTTTTCATCACCTCGAAGGCCTCTGCGTCGAAGGTGAAGGCGACACCTGCTATACTTACTTTAACTACTTCGTTCATAGTTGTTTATCATTTGTTTAGGGGGTGGGTTACCAACCACGAATTACCTTAATCTGCTGACTCATCTCCTCCCACGAGCGGTCGAGTTCGGCGAGTGCCTCGCGACCCTTGTCGGTGAGCATATAGTATTTGCGGGGAGGGCCCTGTGGCGACTCCTCCCAACGGTAGGAGAGTAGTCCCTGATTCTTCTGACGGGTTAGGATTGGGTAGAGTGTCCCCTCCACCACAATCATCTCCGCCTCTTTGAGGGTGGCGATAATCTCCGGCGTGTAGCTGTCGCCACGCGAGAGTATCGAGAGCACGCAGTACTCCAACACACCCTTTCGCATCTGCGTCTTGATGTTTTCAACATTAATCTCTGCCATAGCACACCTTATTTTTACATTGGCTTATTCGGAACCAACAGACACATAAACAGATAGATTAAAAGTGCGGGGATAAATGGGGTGAAGAAGAGTACTATTGCCACTACTCTTGCCACGGTCGGGTCGATGTTGAGGTACTCGGCCACACCTGCGCATACGCCACCAAGCATCCTGTTGTTCGAGCGGTAGAGACGACGCGGCGCACCATTATTATAATCATTATATACTTCCATTTTTTCTATTTTTTTGTGGTTACAAATTGTTACTTAGTTGCTTTTCGGGGTCTATTTTTGGGGGTTGAGCGGAATGAGTGCCCAGAGGATTATGTAAACCCAAAGGCTCAGACCACCAAAGAAGGTGCAGAAGAAGACGATGAGCCTCAGTGCGGTGAGGTTCACTCCGAAATAGTCGGCCAGACCTGCGCAGACACCACCAATCACCTTGTCGCGCGAGCGATAGAGGCGACGTTTAACCTCGGGCTGGGGTGTGAAGGTGGTGCGGCGCTCGCCGAAGTTGTCGGCCGAGCCGATGATGTTCATCGCCTCGCGAACGAGGGCGATAGTCACCACCTCATTTTCGCCAACTCGCTCGGCAAAGAGGTCGCCGATACGGTTTTCAACATCGACTACGGTCTCGGCAGCCACCGACTCCTCGCAACAGTTGCGGATATCTTCCAGGTAGGCGTTGAGCAGCGCGAAGGCATCTTCGTCGATTGTAAATGCCACATTACCAATGCGTACGTTCAATGTTTTTTTCATTTTTTCCGATAGTTTTTATAGGGTTGTTTTGATTTTATAGTTATTTTGTTTTGCAAATATAATGTAAAAATTTAGTACTTTGCAATACCAAGTAGTGAAAAAATAATAAAAGGTGCTCTTTTTTTCTTTTCGGCCATTGGTTGGGGGGAGCGTTAAGGAGTGTTAAGGAGTTTCAAGAATTCAAAATGCAAAATTCAAAATTCAAAATGAGTTAGGGAGCGTTAGGGAGTGTTAGGGAGTGTTAGGGAGTGTTAGGGAATTAAAAGATTATCCCTAAGTTCCCTAAACTCATTAAACTCCCTAAATTCCCTAATCTCCCTAAACTCACTAAATTCCCTAAACTCCCTAAACTCCCTATTAGGCTTATTAGGCTTATTAGGCTTATTAGGCCTATCATAATAAGCCCAATAGGCCCAATAGGCCCAATAGGATTTTCCTATAAAAAAAACCTGAGAGTGGTTCGATACCACTCTCAGGTTTCACTCATTTTGAATTTTGAACTTTGAATTTTGCATTTCCAAAACTCTTTTTCACTTTTCGGCTCCGATTTGCGGATTAAAAACTTTTTTGCTAACTTTGTTTATTCGGGCGGAGAGCAACCTCTGTTCTACGAACAGAAAGGAGCAAAAAGCCCACCAAAACAAGCGATGGGAGTGAGTAAAAACATAGGCAAACTTGCGGGTCAGACCGCAATCTACGGAGTGAGCAGCATCTTGGCGAGGTTGCTCAACTACCTCCTTGTCCCCTACTACACCCGCTTTATGACCACCGCCGAGTATGGCGTGATTACCGACATCTACGCGCTGATACCCTTCGCCTTGGTGGTCCTCACCCTCGGCCTCGAATCGGGCTACTTCCGCTTTGCGGGCAAGGCGGAGAGCGAGCAGGAGCGACGCACAATTTTTGCCACCGCGTGGGGTGGTACTTCGCTCGCCGCGCTCCTCTTCTTCGGGGTGGTGATGCTCTTCCGACAGCCGATAGCCGAGGCTATGGGCTATGCCGAGAGTAGCAGTTACATCTGGATTGTGGCGGCTGTGGTGGTGCTCGACGTGGTCTGCGCCATACCCTTTGCGCGCCTCCGACAGCAGGGCAGGGCGGGTCGATTTGTCGCTATCCGTATGCTCTTTGTGGTGCTCAACCTCGCGCTCTGCATCCTCTTCTACTCGGCGTGTCCCGAGTGGCTTGCAATGTTCCCCACCGCCAGCGACCCGGGCTACGCCTTTGTGGCCAACCTTATCGCCAACGTGGTGACACTCATCGCTTTGCTCCCCACCACCGACCGAATAGCACCCCGCATTTCGCGCCGCACCTTCCGCACAATGTTGCTCTACTCGCTGCCACTGCTCATCAGCGGTATTGCGGGCACAGCCAACGAGTTCATCGACCGACAGATGATAAAATACCTCTACCCGGGGGGTGGCGTGGCGGCTATGGAGGCACTCGGCATCTATGGCGCAGTCTGCAAAATTGCGGTGGTGATGACTATGTTTACCCAGATGTATCGCTTTGCGGCAGAGCCATTTTTCCTCTCGTCGTTCCCCAAAGATGACTTCAAGCGCACCACCGCCGAGGCCACCAAGTTTTTTATCATCATCTCGGTGGCGATATTCTTGGTTATCGGCCTCTTCGCCGACCTCTTTGCGCTGATTGTTGGCCCCGACTTCCGCGAGGGAATAGGGGTGCTGCCACTGATACTGCTCTCCAATATGCTCTCGGGCGTGGTGCTCAACCTCTCCTTCTGGTACAAGCAGTCGGGGGCGACCAAGTTTGCAATCTACATTACGGGTATCGGCCTGATATTCACCGTTGTATTTAACATTATGCTCGTTCCCGCGCTGGGCTATGTGGGTGCGGCGGTGGCACGACTGCTCTGCGAAGCAGCGATGGTGGTGTCGAGTTGGCTCTTCTCGCGCAAGCGTTACCCCATACCCTACGACCTGCGCCGCATCGGGGAGTACCTCCTTGTGGGTGGTCTGCTCTATGGTGTGGGCAGGCTCTGCGACGGGCAGATTGGTGTTGTGCGCTACTCGGTGAGTGCGGTGGCGGTGTTGCTCTTCGGAGCATACGCCCTCCGTCGCGAGAAGATAGACCCCAAAGCAATGATTAAGGCAATTATTAAACGAAAATAGGAGATAAACTTATGGAAGTCAAAGTTATAAACAAATCGAAGAACGCCCTGCCCCACTACGAAACACCCCTCTCGGCAGGTATGGACGTCAGGGCCGACCTCAGCGAGGCGGTGACCCTCGCCCCACTCGGCAGAGCGCTGATACCCACAGGGTTGTATGTGGAACTTCCTGCGGGCTACGAGATGCAGGTGCGCCCTCGCAGCGGCTTGGCAGCCAAATACGGACTCACCGTGCTCAACTCGCCCGGCACCATCGATGCCGACTATCGCGGCGAGGTGAAGGTGATACTTGCCAACCTCTCCGACACCCCATTTACCATTGAGCCGGGTGAGCGCATCGCACAGTTGGTGGTGGCTCGCCACGAGCGCGTGGAGTGGGTCGAGAGCGAGGCTCTCTCCGACACCGAGCGCGGTGCGGGAGGCTTCGGCAGCACCGGCAAAGGTTAGTCCGACTGAGGGCAAACATTTTGAAAAATAAACGAAAAAACATATCTTAGCAGTTTGCTACGCACGCGGGCGCAGATGCACGCGAGGCGACAAAAGAGATAAATAGATGAGATTCAAGGATATAGTAGGTCAAGAGTCGATTAAGGAGGTGCTTCGTCGCGGCCACGAGTCGGGACGAGTGAGCCACGCGCTGCTCTTCACTGGCGAGAGCGGCAGGGGTGGTTTGGCTCTGGCGTTGGCCTATTTCCAATATCTCAACTGTACCAACCGACAGGGTGGCGACTCGTGCGGCGTATGTCCCTCGTGTCGTCAGGCCGAGGCCCTCGCCCACCCCGACCTCCACTTCGTATTCCCCGCCCCCTCGACCAAGGAGTCGCGCTCGGCGTGTGATGTGGTGCTCCCAGCGTGGAGGGAGATGGTCAGCCGATGTGGCGGCTACTTCTCCGAGCAGGAGTGGTACGCGGCGGTAGGTATGGAGAACAAGCAGGGTCTGATATCGAAGAAGGAGGCCGACGAGGTGATACGCAAGTTGTCATTCAAGGCCTTCGAGTCGGAGTGGAAGGCGGTCGTTATGTGGCTGCCGGAGCGTATGAACGATAGTTCGGCAAACTGCTTGCTCAAAATTTTGGAGGAGCCGTGGGATAAGACGCTCTTCCTGCTGGTGTCGGAGCACCCCGAGAAGTTGCTCGCCACAATCCTCTCGCGCACACAGGAGGTGTCGGTGGGTCGTATCGACCGCGAGGCTCTGGCGCAGGCTGCTGTCGAGCGCTACGGTGTAAGCCCCGCCGATGCGGCAGGTGCAGCACGCGTTGCTGACGGTAGCGTGGTGGCACTCCGAGGACTATTCTCCGACGAGGCAGCCGAGATGCGCTCCGAGAATTTCTCCAACTTCGCCGCGCTGATGCGCTTGGCGTATAGCCAGAAGCACTTGGAGTTGATAGAGTGGGCGGAGCAGATGGCTAAACTCGGTCGTGAGCGACAGAAACACTTCTTGGAGTACTCGCTCGGTATGTTGCGCGAGAGTTATATGCTCACCGCAGGTCTGAGCCCTATCAGTTACCTCTGGGGTGAGGAGGCGGCCTTTTGCACCAAGTTTGCTCCCTTTGTCAACAACTCCAACATCGAGTTGCTTATTGGAGCCTTTGAGCGCACATTGCGCGACGTGATGGCCAACGGAAATGCCCGCATAGTATTTATACACTTTGCGCTGGCGGCCAGCAAATTTTTCTTGAACAAACCTACTAAATGATTGATAACTAAAACTTTATTTGAACCATAAAACTTAACTAACAATGGCAAGAGCAATTATAATCACAGGCGGAAATCTGGATAATGTGAAGGCGCGACTGCGTCAGGCACAGCAGATGATTAACGAGCGACTGGGTGTTATTCTCCGTTGTTCGCATATGTACGAGAGCGAGGCTTGGGGCTTCACTGCATCGGACAACTTCCTCAATCAGGCTATCGAGCTCGACACCGACCTCACTCCCGAGGAGTTGTTGCAGGGTGTGCAGGCTATCGAGAAGGAGTTGGGCCGCGACCGCACTGCCGAGGCAGCCATCAAGGCGGCCAATGGCGAAGCATACTCGTCGCGCAAAATCGATATTGATATTCTCTTCTACGACGACGTGGTTATCAGCACCCCCGAGCTGACAATCCCTCACCCGCTGATGCACGAGCGAGATTTCGTCTTGGCACCCCTGAGCGAGATTGCACCGAGCAAGATTCACCCCATCTTCGACAAGACAGTACGCGAGTTGCGAGGCGAATTGCACGCTCGTCAGTCGATGGAGAAGTAGGCTCCGCCGCAAAAAAGAGGTTAGAGTAGTAATGAATAGAAATTGGAAAAGGTCTGCGCTGTGGGCGGGAAGGAGTATTGTGGTACTCCTCTTCGCCTCGGCTTTTATGTGGCGTTGCGCCAACATTGCAGGCCCACAAGGTGGTCCGCGCGACTCGTTGCCACCGGTGATTATGAACATCACCCCCGCCAATGGCACGGTCAACTTCGACCAGAAGCGTATCTACATAGAGTTCGATGAGTATGTCAAACTCACCGACCAGCAGAAGGAGTTCTTCGTATCGCCCGCGATGGAGAAGAACCCCACCCTCACCATACGCGGTCGGGGCATTCAGATCGACATTCTCGACACCCTGAAACCCAACACCACCTATGCGCTCAACTTTGGCAGCAGTATCAGCGACAACAACGAGGGTAACAAGTTGCCCGGCGTGCGCTATGTATTCTCGACAGGCCCGACTATCGACTCGATGTATATGGCGGGTCGCACGGTGAGTGCCGAGAAGGGCGACACGGTGAGCAAGACACTCATAATGTTCTACGACGCTGCCGAGGTCGATTCACTCTACCCCGACCAAGACTCTACACTGCTGAAACTCAAACCCAAGGCCATAGCAAGGGCGATGACCAATGGTGTCTTTTTCGCCCAAAACCTCAAACCGATAGACTACCGCGTCTATGCGGTGGAGGACAAGAACGGTAACTTCACCTACGAGCAGGAGGTGGACCGTGTGGGCTATATCGACTCGGTACTCAACCCGCTCCGTATGCCCGACTTCACGGTGCGCTACGACACCTCGCGTCTGGAACTTGTGCCCGAGCCACAGGTGCAGTTCTCGCTCTTCACCGAGAAGGCATTCAAGATGCAGCGCCTGAGCAACTCCTCGCGACCCGAGCAGAAGCGTATCCGCTTGGAGTTCAGCGCTCCCGAGCCTGAGGTGTTGTCGCTCCGATTGGACAGCCTCACCGATGAGGATTTCACTTGGGAGCGTGTGACGCAGCGTGGCGACACGCTCGATGTGTGGCTCAACGCCCCTGCCGAGCGACTTGCCGACACGTTGAAAGGTGAGTTGATATACCTGAAAACCGACTCGCTACGCAACCTTGTCCCCGATACTGCCCGCCTTGCCCTCTTCTGGAAATATGTTGAGACCGAGGAGGATAAGAAGGCGCGCGAAGAGGAGGAGAAGGCGCGCAAGGAGGCCGAAAAATATGGCGAGGAGTACACTCCCCCCGCCAAGCCCAACCCCTTCAAGGCCTCGCTCACCACAGCCGAGGTGATACCCAGCAGAGAGGCGACAATCCGATTTGAAGCCCCCTTGGTGGTGGCCGACACCTCGAAGATAATGTTGGTACGCCAAGGCGAGGAGGGTGCGCGCTACAAGGCACGCTACACCTTTGCGATAGATACAGCCGATATCCACCTCTGGCACATTGGTGCGCAGTGGCAGGAGGGTGCCAAGTATGAGTTGGAGGCTCTGCCCGGAGCGTGGGTCGATACGCGTGGCGACAGCAACGACACCACCAAACTATCGCTCACCGTGGCCGACCCCTCGAAGTTCGGCACTATCAACATCGGCTTTACCGCCAAGAGCGACAGCAGCCACTATGTCATCTACCTGCTCAACTCGGGCGGTAGCCAAACTCTCGACACCCGCTACATCACGGGCAGTGGCGATGTGGTCTTCGACTTTGTAAAGCCCGCCGATGTGAAAATAAGGGTGTTGGAAGATACAAATGGCAATGGCGAGTGGGATTCGGGAAGTGTCATCTTCCGCCAGCAGCCCGAGCGTGCCGAGATGTTCAGCGACAGCGAGGGCGAGGAGAAACTGACAGTGAAGGCCAATTGGGAGATTGACCTCGATATGGATATGAACACCCTATTCGCCCCCATCACCACCGAGAGTATCCGTCGCGAGGTGGCCGAGCAGGAGCGACTCCGATTGGAGAAGTTACGCGAGCAGGCACGACAGCGCGAGTTGCAACGCCAGCAGCAGGAGCAGAAGAAGAGTTCGGGTGGCGGACTTGGCGGATTTAGTTCGGGCCTATCGGGTATGTCCAATATGGGCAACACCTTCCGATAGAGCGATAACGGATAAGAAAAGAGTATGAAAAAGATAGTTACCATAATTGCGAGCCTCGTGCTCACGGTGGCCCTCGCACTGCCCGCCACAGCCCAACACTATGTGGGTGTGAAGGGTGGCTATGGCAGCAGCGATGTGCGCCTCTATCCCGCGTGGAAGACCCCGATGTCGCTGGGTATGCTGAGTGGTGGTCTGGTGTGGCGTTACTACTCCGCCGCCACTGCCGCACAGCCCTCGCTCAAATATACGGGAGGTATCAGCGTGGAGTTGCAATACTTGCAGAGGGGCTACAAATATGAGTCGCTCACCAACGAGAACCACACCTACTCGCGTAGGATTAACTCGCTGATGATGCCACTCATCTGGCAACCCCATATCTCCTTTGCCGACGAGCGACTGAGGCTTTTTCTCAATTTGGGTGTGACTTTTAGTTATAACCTCTCTTCGACCTATCGCACCTACACTACCGAAACAGGCGAAACGGTCGAGGAGGGTAAATATGATATGCTCTTGGTGAGGGACAACCGTTGGGGCTATGGCCTATGCGGTGGCGCGGGTGCCGAGGTGAAGTTGGCAGGCCGAGTGAGCCTCTTTGTGGAGGGTCGCTACGACTTCGGCTACTCCGATATCCTCAAAGCGCAGACCAAATACCCACCCAACACCTTCCAGCGTTCACCGATGGACAACATCACCCTCTCGGTGGGAATGTTCTACCGACTGAGTGGTGGCGAGGATAGCAGTCAGATGCGCCGCCGAGCCGAAAGAGTAGCAGCCGACACCATCGACTCGCTCGACTCCCCTAACACCTTCTAACTAAGCAAAAAAGAGAAAAGATAAAATAAAACAAGTGATGGAACAACAAGAGTCGCAAAGACAACAGAAAGTTGCCCGCCAGATTCAGAAGGATATGGCGGACATATTGATAAAGGAGTGCGCCGATGTGGTGCGCGGCGTGATGGCCTCGGTGACCACCGTGAGGGTGAGCCCCGACTTGGGCTATGCGCGTATCTATGTGAGTGTCTTCCCCTTCGCCGAGAGCGAGAGGATTATGAAGGCATTGGAGGAGAACAATTGGCGTATTCGCCGCTCGCTCGGCACCCGCATCCGCAATCAGGTGAGGGTGGTGCCCGAGTTGTCGTTCTTCCTCGACGACTCGTTGGAGTATATACAGAACATTGATAATCTGTTGAAATAGAGCAGAGTGCGACTGCCACTACTTTTTGCCCGCAGGTACTTCTCGTCGAAGAAGTCGTTCTCGGTGATTAACATCATTTCGAGGGTGAGCTCCTTTGCGGTGGGCATTCCCGTAGCGGCTATGGTGATACTCCTCTCCATCTTCAACGGTCTGTCGGGACTTATCGCCAGCCAAAACAGCCTCGGCAACCCCGATATCCGCATCACCCCCGCGCAGGGCAAGGTCTTTTGTACAGATAGCCTCGATGTTGCGCAATTGGTTAGTGTAGAGGGGGTTAAGGCTATCTCGCAGGTCTTGGAGGAGTCGGTGCTGGTGGAGTATCGCGGGGCGCAGGCTACTGCGGTGTTGTGTGGCGTCGATACGCTCTACACCGATGTAGTTCCCATCGACCAGCTTATTGTGGAGGGTACTTACGACCTCCAATTCGGCGACCTGCAACAGGCAGTGGTGGGGCAAGGTGTGGCCTACACTCTCGGGGTGCGCACAGCACTCTTCGACCCGCTGGTGCTCTATACGCCCAACCGAGGCAGCGTGTCGATGTTGTTGCCGATTTCGGCAGCCAAGAGTGCACGACTATACCCTGAGGGGGTCTATGCGCTCGATGCCAACCACGACGGAACATATATCTTCTCGACCATAGAGTTCGCCCAAAGGCTCTTCGACTACCCCGACCGACTATCGTCGCTGGCAGTGGCGGTGGCTGAGGGTAGTTCGGCAGAGAGGGTGGCCGAGGAGTTGCAGGAGCGACTTGGCGATGGCTACAAGGTGGCTACGCGCGAGAGGCAAAATGCCTCGCTCTACCGACTGATGCAGTACGAGAAGTGGGGGGTATTCTTCATCTCGCTCTTGGTGCTGCTCATCGCCTCCTTCTCGTTGGTGGGGTCGCTGGTGATGCTCATCATCGACAAGAAAGATGACCTCGCCACACTCCGCACTATGGGCGCCAACGACCGCTTCATCTACCGCATCTTCCTCAACGAGGGGTTGTTAATCAGCGGCTGGGGCGCAGTGGGAGGTATTGTGTTGGGCCTGGCGGTGAGCCTTGTGCAACAGAAGTTTGGCATCGTGAGGATTGGTGGCGACAGCTTCCTCTTCGACGCCTACCCTGTTGTGGTCGAGGTGTGGGACGTAGTGGGCGTTGTGGTGGCGGTGGCCGCCATCAGCCTGCTGATTACCCACCTGACGGTGAGCCGAAAACTGAGGTCGATGCGCTCGGCAGAGAGTCGCGCAGTAAATATGTAAAATTTTGAGAATAAAGATATTATATGAAAAAATTTGGTCGTAGCGGTATTGGTGCAATAGTCGTCGCAGTGATGATGATGGGGTGTGTGGCAGGGCCGAAAAATATACCCAGTCGCGACCTTGTGTCGTTGTTCAAGGAGTTCCTGCTGGTCAACGCCTACGCAACCGATGTGCTCTTCCTCACCGCCAACGATAGTGTCGATATCTACACCCCCGTACTCGATAAGTATGGCTACTCGATAGATGATTTTGAATACACAATCAGCAACCTCACCAAGCGTAAGAGTGCGCAAATATCTGATATTATGGAGGTTGCCATCGAAGAGCTCCGAGTAGAGGCCGAGAGCCGACGAGTGCTCTGGAACAATTGGGAGGCGATGGTTGAGCGAGGCCGACAGATGAAGGTTGATACCATCTTCACCGATACGCTGCTCAACAGCAAGATAATCGGCGAAGAGGGTATGCGATGGAACTTTACGGACCTCCAACCGGGGAGCTATCGCGTTGAGTATGAATATGCTGTCACCCCTCGTACCGATGGCGAGAGAGTCTATGCCGAGGTGCGCAACGCCGCCGACTCCACCCATATCATCAACCAATGGGCGCTCCGCAATAGCGGCGACACGGTGTCGGCAAACCACCTCTTCACCCTCAGCGAGCCCGCCGAGCGAGTCTTTATCTCGTGGAAGAATAGGGGCAACACCACCAAGTCGCTACATATGTGGGTCGATACCCTCCGCCTCTCCTACACCCCCGCCGATACGATTGCTATCCGACTGATGGAGGAGAGCCTGCGATACGATACCGACTACTCTAATCCTGAGGAGGTTGTGGGGCGCTATCTGCTCTCTTCCGAGGCATTCGACAAACTGCTGGAAGAGCAAAAAGCCGAGGCAGCAGAGAGTGCCGAGGCTGACGAAACTGCCGAGAACACCGAAGAGTAGGCGCAAAAATGTTTTGAGCGATGAGGCGAATTGCGGCACACTATATCTTCCTCGACGGTGAGATTTTTCCCCGTCCTGTGGTAACACTGAGCGACGAGGGGGTGATTACCGATATCGAGGTGGCAGCCGACGATATAGACCGCCGACCGCTCACCGAGTTCTACGACGGGGTGTTGCTCCCCGACCTTGTGAACGCCCACTGCCATAGCGAGTTATCGCACTTGGCGGGGCAGATTGCCGAGGGCGGTGGCTTCACCGCCTTTGCGCAGGCGATGGGCACTGTTCGACGCGGCTTCTCGGCCGAGGAGCGTGCCGAGGCGTGGAGCGCTGCCGATAGGGCGATGTGGGAGCAGGGCGTAGGCGCAGTGGGCGACGTGTGCAACGGTACGACCACCTTTGCCGCAAAGAGCCAGAGCCCGATAGCCTATACCAATTTTGTGGAGCTCTTCGGCTTGGGCAATGCCGATGCCGACGTGGCACGCAGGGTGGCCGCCGAGGGCGTAGCAGCGGGGCTGAGGTGCGGCATAACCCCCCACTCCACCTACTCGCTCTCCGTGGCGGCATTTGCCGATGCGGTGGCCGCCTCGGGCCCCGATGTGCCCCTCTCGGTGCACTTTATGGAGTCGCCCGACGAGGCGCAACTCTACCGTGGCGAGGGAGCAATGGCCGAGTGGTATGCGCAGACCGACCGACGGATAGACTTCGCGCACTTTGGCTCACCCGCCGAGCGCATTGTCGGACAAGTGCCGGCTGATAGGGATATACTGCTGATACACAACTGCTTCGTCGGCGCAGAGGAGGTGGAGAGGATTGAGAGCCACTTCCGCGGCAGGGTCACTTGGGTGGTCTGCCCGCGCTCCAACCACTATATATCGCGCACCGTGCCCCCCGTAGGGCTGCTGATGCGCAAGGGGGTGAGGGTGGCGATAGGCACCGACTCGCTGGCGTCGAACACCGCACTCAGTATGGTGCGGGAGATGGCAGCACTCGACGCCCCGATTGAGAGGGTGCTCGCTTGGGCCACCACGGGTGGCGCCGAGGCGTTGGGCATCGAGGAGCAGATGGGCCGACTCGCAGTGGGGCGCAGGAGCGGCATTGTGGCACTCGCAGGACTCGGCCGAGATTTGGAGATTACCGAGGGGAGCTTGCTGAGGAGAATATGCTAAATGAGCGAAAAAATTGTAACTATAAATAAAAAAGGGTAGTTTTGTGGCCCGAAACAACAAACAACGAGTATGGACGAATTTTATACACACGAGGAGAGGTATAACCCCGAGGTTACTGCCGAACTGATGAAACACTATAAAGCAATCCTCGACCTGCTTGGCGAGGACTCCGAGCGCGAGGGACTGCTCAAAACCCCCGAGCGTGTGGCTAAGGCTATGCAGTTTCTGACTAAGGGCTACCACGAAGACCCGATGGCGATACTGCGCTCCGCTATATTTAAAGAGGAGTATAAGCAGATGGTGATTGTCAAAGATATCGAACTCTACTCGATGTGCGAACACCACCTGATGCCTTTTTATGGCAAGGCCCACGTCGCCTATATCCCCAATGGCTATATCACCGGCCTGTCGAAGGTGGCGAGAGTTGTCGAGACCTTTGCGCGCCGCTTGCAGGTGCAGGAGCGACTCACGGTGCAGATTCGCGACTGTATCCAGGAGGCCCTCAACCCGATGGGCGTCGCAGTGGTCATCGAGGCCGCCCACACCTGTATGCAGATGCGTGGCGTGCAGAAACAGAACTCCATCACCACCACCTCCGCCTTTACGGGTATCTTCCTCTCACATATGGAAACCCGACAGGAGTTTATAAGTTTGGTGGGGGATAGGTTACATTAGAAATTCAAAATTCAAAATGAATTAACAGCCGAGTAGATATCGAATCTACTCGGCTGTTTTGTAGGGAGTGTTAAGGAGCGTTAGGGAATTTAGGGAATTATGGGAGTAATGGGAGTAATGGGAGTAATGGGATAACAGATAAGACTCTTTCTGTAATACTTGGTTTCTCGGGTTTAGGGGATGCTCTCGAAGAGAGTACGATGAAAAAGATATATGCAGATGTTCAAGTGAACTTGACATCTGCATATATCTTTTTTGTCGTAATAACTGCAAGTTATTCCTAAAACCGCAAACTAATAGTACAAAAGTTTTTGCGGATCTTTTTACAAAAAGCGAC
>JAFXAY010000094.1 GCA_017521965.1 Tidjanibacter sp.
ACCGAGGAGTTCTTCAAAGAGGCCTTCCCTGGTGGTGAGGTGAAGAGCACTGACGAGTTCGAGAAGTTTATCGACGCTCAGATTGCCAAGGAGATGAAGCAGGAGAGTGACTACATCTTCGGCAGCCAGCTCCGCGACTTCGTAATCGAGAAGGCAAACATCACCCTGCCCGAGGATTTCCTGAAACGTTGGTTGCTCGTAATCAACGAGGGTAAGTACACTATGGAGGATATCGAGAAGGACTTCGAGGGCTTCGTGCAGATGATGAAGTGGAGCACTATCCAGAAGCACTACGTGAAGGAGCTGGGTATCACCGTGACCGAGGAGGATATGAATGCTGAGGCCAAGGCTCTGGCAGCTGCTCAGTTCGCTCAGTACGGTATGCTCAACATCGGCGAGGAGATGCTCGACAACTACGCTAAGCAGATACTCTCGAACAAGCAGGAGGCTAATAAGGTACTCGACAAGCTCTACGAGCGCAAGGTGCTCGACGCTATCGAGCCTATGGTAGGTGTGTCGAAGAAGAGCGTAAGCAGCGACGACCTGGCAAAGGTGTTGGAGAAAGATGCTGCAAAGAAGGCTCCCAAGGCAGAGAAGAAAACTACCAAGAAGAGCACCAAAAAGGCTGAATAATTAGCCGACGCTTGTAGCCGAGGCTGCTCGGTACAAGATGTGTATATGATAGTTATGCCCGACACCGAGCGCGTGTCGGGCATATTTTTCGGTTTTTATCAACTTTTTTCTTATCTTTGGGCAACAACAAAACGGAATATAGTTATGAAAAGAAACGATTTTGAGAAATTTGCCATCGAGCAACCCGGCGTGAGCAGCTCGGCACTCGACGCATATACCCGCATCAGCGCGGCATACATCTCACCCACCATACTCGAAGAGCGCAAACTCAACGTGGCGGCAATGGATATCTTCTCGCGACTGATGATGGAGCGTATCATCTTCCTCGGTACCCCTATCGACGACGATGTGGCAAACATCATTCAGGCGCAACTCCTCTACTTGGAGTCGAGCGACCCCGAGAGCGAGGTGCAGATATATATCAACTCCCCCGGCGGTAGTGTCTCGGCAGGTCTGGGCATCTACGACACTATGCAGCTCATAGCTCCCCGCGTATCGACACTCTGTACAGGTATGGCGGCAAGTATGGCGGCGGTGCTCCTCGCAGCGGGCGAGAGCGGACGACGTATGGCACTGCCTCACTCGCGCGTGATGATACACCAGCCGATGGGTGGCGTGCAGGGTCAGGCGAGCGACATCGAGATTACCGCACGCGAGATACTCCGACTCAAAAAGGAACTCTACCAGATTCTGGCGCACCACACAGGCGCAAGCATCAAGAAGATAACCCAAGATGCAGACCGCGACTATTGGCTCTCGGCCGACGAGGCGTTGAAGTACGGACTGATTGACGAGATTTGCATCAGCAGAAAACTCAAATAAGATGAGCAACAACAAAGGACGACACAATATGGAGCACTGCTCCTTCTGCGGACTCCCCGCCTCGGAGGTGGGGGTGCTCTTCGCAGGTGAGGAGGGTGCCAACATCTGCGACCAGTGCATAGAGCGTGGCTATATGGCGCTGGCCGAGGAGCGCAATGCATCGGCCAAGAAACCCGCAGCAGTAGCAGGACTCACAGCCGACGAGTTGCTGAAACCTGCTGAGATTAAGGCGTTTCTGGATAAGTATGTGATTGGTCAGGACTCCGCAAAGAAGACCCTATCGGTAGCGGTGTACAACCACTACAAACGTATCCTCTCCCAGCAGAAGGGTAACGACCAACAGGGCAATGAGGTGGAGATCGAGAAGTCCAATATCATTATGGTCGGCGAAACGGGTACGGGTAAGACCCTCCTTGCGCGCACCATAGCACGACTCCTCAAAGTCCCCTTTACAATCGTCGATGCCACGGTGCTCACCGAGGCGGGCTATGTGGGTGAGGATGTGGAGAGTATCCTCTCGCGCCTCTTGCAGGCAGCAGACTACGACGTGGCACTCGCCGAGCGCGGCATCGTATTTATCGACGAGGTCGATAAGATAGCCCGCAAGAGCGATAACCCCTCCATCACCCGCGACGTGTCGGGCGAGGGCGTGCAGCAGGCACTGCTCAAAATTTTGGAGGGCACGGTGGTCAATGTACCCCCTCAGGGCGGTCGCAAGCACCCCGAACAGAAGTTTATACAGGTTAATACCTCGAATATACTCTTCGTGTGCGGTGGAGCATTCGACGGTATCGAGAAACGTATCTCCGACCGTCTGGGCACCCGCGCCATTGGTTACCGCCACTCGTCGGTGCGCGACTTCGACCGCTCCAACCTGATGCAGTATATCACCCCCGCCGACCTGCGCTCGTTTGGCCTGATACCCGAGATTGTGGGCCGACTGCCGGTGCTGACCTACCTCAATCCGCTGGATAAGACCGCACTGCGCTCGATATTGACTGAGCCTAAGAACGCTATCATCAAACAATATGAGGCGCTCTTCGCCCTCGATGGTGTAAAACTCTCGTTCGATGATGATGTGCTCGACTATATCGTCGATAAGGCAGTGGAGTTCCGACTCGGTGCACGCGGCTTGCGCTCTATCTGTGAGGCTATTATGACCGACGCTATGTTCGATATCCCCTCACAAAGCCGCAAGACCTTCCGCGTAAAACTCGACTACGCCAAAGCCCGCATCGAGGCAAACCCCTCGGTTTTAAGGGCCTCGTAAGTGAAATTCAAAATTCAAGATTCAAAATTCAAAATGATAAGCCAGAGAAGAACTCGATGTTCTTCTCTGGCTTTTTTAGGGAGTGTTAAGGAGTGTTAGGGAATTTAGGGAGTTTAGAGAATAATGGGAATAATGGGAATAATGGGAACAATGAGAGTTATGGGAAAAAACCATTTAAACTTGTTGTGTAACAATTTTTGTTTTCGGGTTTAGGGGAACACCATCGGAGATGGTGCGATAATGAAAATATATAGGCGTGTCAAGTTTACTTGAACACGCCTATATATTTTTAGTATCGTAATAGCCGCAGGCTATCCCTAAACACGCAAACTAATAGTACAAAAGTTTTTTGGTGCCGCTTTTTTACAAAAAAGGGGCAAAACAAAAAGCGACCAAAGCAAAAAGCGACCTTTATTACTCTACCACCACGAAGGGTTCAGCGATTTCGATGAGGCCTTTGGGGTTGGGGAGTGCGGGGAGTGTGCGTCGTGCCACCTGAGTATTCTCCTCGATGGTGGGGTCGTTGTCGGTATCTTCCTCCTCGTATTTCTCCTCGTTGATTACGATTTTATGTTTGAAGGTAGCGCCGGCGGGCATTTCGTCATATACGCCGAGGAGTTCGCCGAGTAGTTTGTCGTTGCTCTTGTTGTGTACGTGGATGTCGAATACGGCCTCTGTTGCCGACTCGGTGAGGTAGCCTGTTTCGTTTACGCCTATCGACTCGGTGCTGAGCACTATGGGCTGGCGACCGTCGGTGCCTGCGCCGCGGAATACGAGTACCTCGTTCATCTCCATATCGTTGTAGTAGTATGCTCTACCGAATGCGGATATGGTAGCCTCGTCGGTGCTCAGGTCGTAGTCGGCACCGTCGAAGGTTATTGTCTGTGCTTCGGGGTCGAATGTGCCGATGAGGCGGGGGCGGTTGAGGCCGAACCAGCCGTATGCTACGTACTCGTACTTACCGGTTTTGGCGAGTGTGAGGGGGAAGTAGCCGCTCTCCTCGCGCTGCACGTCGGCCTCCTCGGGTGCGGTGTACTTTGTCTGGTACTCGCCCGATGCAAGTCGTGGTGCCTTCTCGTCGTCGGTGATACGGATAATGGTGTAGTTAGGCTTGGCCAGAGGTGCTTTGGGGGTGCTGGTCGATTCGAGTGTGAACTCGATGGCGGGCACATACTCCTGCAACTCCTCGTTGTCTATCATATAGAAGTAGATAGGTGCCTCGGTATCGCCTTTCTGGAAGGTCACGGTGTAGTTGTCCTTGTCCTGCAAGGCTATCCAGTCGCTGACAACAACGTCGGGCTCGCCCGGCTTTACGTAGGGCTTGATGGAGAAGGTTACGGTTACGGGGAAGTCCTCGTCTGCCACGTCGTAGATTCTGACGGGTAACGATACCAAACCACCATCCTCGGGGTAGAACTCTGCGTATGTCAGGAACTTAACGCGAGGGTCCAACTCCTCCTCTTCGCCACCCTTCTTGCCCTTGCAGGCAACGAGGCTGAGTGCCAACATAGCAACAAATGTTGCGCGGAAGATATATGCGATACTTTTTTTCACTGCTCTCTCTTTTCTTTCTCGTTATAATAATCTTTGCTGCCAAACAGGTGGGCGCAAAGGCAACTGCAAAGTTAACGCAAATTTATCGAATTTTAGTACAGTTAAGGGGATATTTTGTTCGGTAATCCGATTTTTTACAATATATCCTCTTCTATTTTACTGCTTCGCAGTAGATATTGTAACGTCCGATGACTTGTGCCACATAGGCGAGGGTCTGACCACTGCCACCAAAGCGACGTACCGAGCCACCTTTCGAGGCTATGTAGTTGGGGTCGGCCATCAGTCGCAGGGTCTGCGACACGCTCTCCCAACTATCGGGGTTGCCACCCTCGGATGCCACAAGTCGGCGTGCCTGACCTATGCGGCCCACGCCACCATTGTAGGCTGCCAAGACGATGGCCATACGGTCGTAGGGGGTGGTGTCGGAGGCGAAGCCCAGGGTGTGGTCGATTTTCTTTAAGAGCTTGGCGCTCACGGTGATATTGGTTTCGGGGTTGGCAAGCTGTTCGCTTGTCACGTTGAACTGACGTGCCACGGAGGGCATAACCTGCATCAGTCCCACTGCGCCCTGCTTCGACACGATGTCGGAGGTGAAGCGCGACTCGGCATAGGCGATAGCCGAGAGCAATCGCCAATCGACACCCTCGCTCTCCGATACGCGGCGGAGGAGGTCGTCCCAGATGGAGATACCGTCAACCACGCGTGTTGCGCTGCGGCGAAGTGCAGCAATGTCGCCAATCAGCCCGTGCTCGTTGTAGAGGTAGGCGAGTGAGGCGTGCTCGGCGGTGCGCTCGAACTCCCTCTTCCAGCGACGAAATTGCTCGGCTGCCTCAGCATTGGCAAATACGAGAGTCATAACCTCCTGCTCCTCAAAGGTATATATCGAGTTGAGATTGTTGCGGACAGCCATTGCCAC
The DNA here is from genome assembly GCA_017521965.1 of Tidjanibacter sp. Lineage (GTDB taxonomy): Bacteria > Bacteroidota > Bacteroidia > Bacteroidales > Rikenellaceae > Tidjanibacter. Next base: position 5,196 of record JAFXAY010000094.1, read on the forward strand.
AGCAGCGTCGGTATGCTGGCAGATTGCCAAGTCCCACTCGTCATTGCTGAGCGCGCAGGGGGTGTAGTAGCCGCTCACGGAGGAGGTGTGGAAACGTGCGTCGGGATTCTCGTCGAGCAGTCGGTCGTAGAGTCGGCTGTCGGTGAGCGATGCATCGACAAGGATATCCTTGTCGGCAAGTAGTCGAGTGAGTGCCTCGTCGGAGGTGATGGTGGAGTGTTCGCCCTTTCGGCCGATAATCACATATTTAGCCTCCATATAAGGCTCGGCAGTGAGGGTAGGGAAGTAGCTCTCGGTGAGGGTGGCGGGCAGTGCCGCAACCTCAATTGTACCATCGGCCAACCCCTCGATAAGGGTCTGCACGGGTACCTTCTCGCTGAGCGATATGCCCAAAGTTTTGGAGCCGGCAAAGTGCTCCACAATCTCGTGGAGATAGCCATATCGTTCGCCGGCAATCACCATATTGCCGGGTGTGTATGTTCCGACCGCGAGGCTCAATACTCCATCGGCCTCAATCGGGGTGTGAACAGTGTCCTCTTTCGGGGTGTGGCAACTTGTGACAATGGTCAACGCAGCCACCACAGCCATTAACCTGCTAACCTTTCTGAAATAATCGCGTCTAAGTTGGTCTTGTCTGTTGCGACACTCTTGGTCGCTCGTCAATTTGTTGTTAAAAAGCATCTGTCAAACATCTGTGGGCAGTGCCTGTTGCGCAGAAGCGGCCTTAACTAATCGTAGAAGTTCCACGAAATGCCGAATTTCAACACTCTCATATTCAGCGGGTAGTGCGGTATGTTGAAGAACGCACGAGTGCCCAGCAGGTCCTCGCTTGCGTGCTGATACTGCACGATAATCCTTGCGCGTTTCCACTGCGCCGCGACAAAGGCGTTTATCATCGGATACTCGCCAATCTCAGTTTCGCGCTGATTGTAGAACTGCATAGTGGCCGGGTTGTAGCCGGGGGCGTAGTACTTGGTATTCCACCAGCCATCCAAGCCGATTTTGAGTGTTAAAACATTGGGTACAGCCTCACCCTGCCAATAGTAGGAGAGGTAGGCCGAAGCCAAAGGCACCGCAACAACTTTCTGATCGGTGCTCCATTGCAACATTACCCTGTGGTTGAAATGGAATTTGCCCAGTGCAAAATCCTTTCGGAGGTAGGCGCCCGATACACTCACAACATCTGAGGCCTGCTGAGGCAGAGCGTGCTCGTCGTAATAGACACGCGAGCCGAGTATGCTCTGATATAGGCCGGCCTCCGCCTTCCAATGCGGAGCGCGGAGAGTAATCTCCAATCGGGACTCATTCTCCTTGGCGAAGGAGTTCGACCACGCAAAGTGGTTCGAGAAGTAGCTCTGACTCCAATAGGAGGGGGTGCGATTGTAGAAGTCAAACGCGCCCGAGAGCGTGATAGGTCGATCTTTCAAATATAGGCTCAGTGCCACATCGGCACCCGCCTCTATGTCGCCGGAACGATAGCCAAGCGGTACAAATCGCAGGTCGGCGTTCCAGTCGAAGTATTTTTTTAATTTTCCTTGTGCGGCTCCGTAGACGTATACCTCTTCTTCGTTGTGCTTGCGGAAGCCCGTGAGGTAGTCGTCCATACGGAAGTGGTAGTAGCTGTGCACGTCAAACCCTACACCTGCATCGACAACAGCCACCAGACTCTCGCGACTCCACGGTTGGAGTTGCAGGAATAGGCGGTTGGAGAGTAGCGACTCGGCAATCGTGTCGTTGGTGAAATTGGGGTTGATATACCAATTATCATAAAACTCCTCGGTGCTCTCCAATACACCCTGCTTGTTATAGACGTCGTAGGTCGTACCCTCGCGAGTGTCGGTATATTTCTTGCCCCACTTCTCCCAGCGCAGTGCGTGGCCGATGTAGAACGATGGCTTGCCCGCAATCGAGAAGTCCTCGGGGAGTATGCGCGCCATCGGAACACCCAGCGAGTGAACCAGATAGAAGGTGTTGTTGCGCGCCTCGTTCTCGGCGTCACGCATACGGGTCGGTATGTTGAGCGACGACTCGTGTATGGTGTCGGTGATATCCCAATCATTAACCATACCACCATTTTCGCGGCGCGAAATACTGTTGAAGATATAGCCTGCGTGGAGCGAGTAGCGTTTGCCCGTGTAGGAGAATGCCATCGACAAATCCTTCACCTTCGAGCGCTGCCAATTGTAGATACCGCGGGTGTTCTGGTTGTTGTAGGTGATGTTGAAGCCTGCTGAGGGTGAAATCTGCTGAGCGTGTGTCACTTGCAGGTGCTCCTCCGCCATCTTCTTCTGTCCGGCACTGATATAACCCAAGCGGGTGACAGGCACCTTCACATTGTAGAAAGGTACATTTTCGGGGTTGAAAAGATAGGCGTAGTAGGAGTTTACAAAGGAGAAGTCCCTGCTGTCGGGGCGACGGAAGAAGTTGAGCGGGATACTCGCACCACCCAACGGACCAAGATAGGCATCACCCACATCCTTTTTCAGGAAGAGGTAGTCCGACTGAAAGTCATCAATCAGAGTATCAATCGGTTGGAAAGTGATGTTGTTGGTCGAGGTGGAGAGGTTCCACATCAGCAGTCGCTCGCCACGCAGCGAGTCGCTGAAAAAGTAGGACTCCAATGGTTTCTTGATTTTTACCTTTGCCGAGTCGGCCTGCTCTTCGGGTACTATGGGGTTACCGTTCTCGTCGTACTCGGTAGCGGCAGCGTAGGGGTTGTTGCCCACCTGTTCGAGGGCATTGCTCAGCTCCTCTATATTGCCACGACCATAGTCGGCGGTACGCAGATTCTGAGCCAGAGCCTCCGAGGAGTGCCCTGCCACACTGAGCACAAAGAGTGCTGCGCAGATATGTTTCAGAAGTCGTTGCACGTCGTAATTAACGAGTTAACAGCCCGCAAAGATAGTAAAAATTTCGGAATATGCTAATTCTTACCCGCAAGGCCCATTATTACAGACGTTACGATGTAGAGAATTATTATCCACGCCACTGCCGAAAGTCCGCCAATGATAATCATCACCGCCGACACCAGCAGAAAACCGTAGCGCAACAGGTTGATACCCTTGGGGGCAAAACCGTGGAATTTGAGCGAGAACATCCTCAGCGGCACGATGAGCAGCACCGCAAACACTACCGCCAGAGCCATAACCAACCACGCCTCCATAGTAGCACCCGTAGTGGTGATATGCCAGCCGAGCGAGCCTGCAAAGAGTGCGCAGGCGGGGGTGGGGAGGCCGACAAAGGAGTCGCTCTGGCTCTCGTCGATGTTGAACTTGGCCAGACGGAGTGCCGAGAAGAGTACCACAATCAGCGCCAGCAGCGACCACGCCTGAGCGCCACCCATAGCGAGGAAGAGCGCCATAAATATCAGCGAGGGGAGCAGTCCGAAACTCACCACATCGGCGAGCGAGTCCAACTCCTTGCCCACAGGGCTGTACTGTCCGAGCAGGCGCGCGGCAAAGCCATCGCAGAAGTCGAGCAGCGCCGAGCCGAGCATCAGGTAAAATGGCACTGCCAGCGAGGTAGTTGCGCCACAGATGTAGGCCACGGTGAACAGAGTACCTACTGCGCCGCAGAAGAGGTTGCCGAGGGTGAGCAGATTAGGTATGGTAAATAGTCGTATCTTCATAGTCGAAAAATCTTCTTCTTTAAATATATGGTGCAAAGTTACAAATTATTCATAAAATAATCGTATATTTGTTTGTTCTCCTTTGGGTTGCTACTCTTTTTGACGATTTTAGCCCCCAAATGAGCGATAACCTAACTGCTTAACACAACCAAAAATGACCAACAATAAACGCTACTGTGTGATTATGGCGGGCGGCGTGGGCTCGCGATTCTGGCCTATGAGTCGTCGTGAGCGTCCCAAACAATTTATGGATATACTCGGCACGGGTCGCTCCTTCCTGCGCCACACCTTCGAGCGCTTCCTGCCCATTATCCCCATTGAGAACTTCTTGGTGGTGACCAACGAGGCCTACGCCAAGCAGGTGCTTGCCGAGATTCCCGAGTTGCGCCCCGAGCAGATACTCTCCGAGCCACTCGGACGTAACACCGCGCCCTGTATCGCATACGCAGCATTTCGCGTTGCGGCCACTGCGCCCGATGCGACGATGATTGTCACACCGTCGGACCATCTGATACTCGACGAAGAACTCTTCCGCAGTGAGATGGAGCGATGTGTGGATTTCGCCTCGCAGACAGGGTCGCTGCTCACCGTCGGTATAAGCCCCACGCGCCCCGACACGGGCTATGGCTATATTCAGGTGGGTGCTCCCGCCGAGCAGCCAGGTTTTCAGCGCGTTAAGACCTTCACCGAGAAGCCCAATGCACAACTTGCGCGCGCCTTTGTCGAGAGTGGCGAGTTCTTCTGGAACTCGGGCATCTTTGTTTGGCGTGCCGATGCCATACTTGGCGAACTGCGCACCCACTTGCTCGACACCTACGAGCTCTTCGCCTCGGCCGAGGGGTGCTATGGCACACCCGCCGAGGAGGCCAACATTGCCCGAATCTACTCCGAGTTGCGTGGCACATCGATAGACTATGGCGTGATGGAGAAGAGCAACAAGGTCTTTGTGCGTTGCAGCAACTTCGGGTGGAGCGATATCGGCACTTGGGGGTCGCTATATCAGTACTCGCAGAAAGATGACGATGGCAATGCTGCGGCCGACAACCAACTTCTCGCCTTCGACACCCACAACTGCTTAGTGCGACTGCCGAAGAACAAGATGGCGGTAATTGAGGGGTTGGAGGACTACATTGTGGTCGATACCGACGATGTATTGATGATTTGCCCCAAGAGTAACGAGCAGGATATCAAGAAGTTTATCGCTACGGTGCGCTACACCACAGGCGACAAATTTATATAACGAGTGATATGAAAATCGCAAGACTATACGAAATTTTTAAGCAATACCCTCAGGTGACTACCGATAGTCGCCGAGTGGTTGAGGGCTCTATCTTCTTCGCCCTGCGTGGCGATAACTTCGATGGCAACCGCTTTGCTGCTCAGGCCATTGCCGATGGTGCAGTGATGGCGGTGGTAGATGATGCCTCGATGTGTCCCGATGGTGCTAACTACTTTGTCGTTGAGGATGTGCTCACCACCCTCCAAGAGTTGGCGCGTATGCACCGACGTGCGCTCGGCCTCCCCGTTGTGGCGGTGACGGGCACCAACGGTAAGACCACCACCAAGGAGTTGCTGGCCGCAATTTTGGCCCGCAAGTATCGTGTGGCGGCCACACGAGGCAACCTCAACAACCATATCGGCGTACCCCTCACCCTCCTCTCGCTCTCCTCTGCCGACGAGGTGGCTGTGGTGGAGATGGGGGCAAGCAGCGTGGGCGAGATTGCCGCGCTGTGCGCTATCGCCGAGCCCGACTATGGCATCATCACCAACATTGGTCGTGCCCACCTTGGCGGCTTTGGTGGCGAGGCAGGCGTAAGGCGTGCTAAGGGTGAGTTGTACGATTGGCTCACCGAGCACGGTGGCCGCGCCTTTGTCAATAGCACCGACAGCGTGCTGACCACAATGGCTGAGGAGCGCACCAAGTTGGAGTGGAGTGGATACTCGCCCGCGACCGTTGAGGGGTGGAAGAGTAACCTTGCCGGAGAGTACAACCTCTACAATATAGCCGCAGCCGCCGCTGTGGGTGCCCACTTTGGGGTGGAGCAGGAGCAGATGCGCAGCGCGGTGGCGGAGTATCAACCCACAATTCACCGCTCGCAGGTGATACGCACCGAGCGCAACGTGGTGATTGCCGACTGCTATAATGCCAATCCGTCGAGTATGGAGGCGGCACTCGATAACTTTGCTAAGATGCCTCTGCCTGAGGGTGTTACCCGCAAGGTGGCACTGCTGGGCGATATGCTCGAACTTGGCGAGTGGAGTCGCGAGGAGCACGCCAAGGCCCTCGTGGCCGCACGTCAGGCTGTGGGCGCGGGCGAACTCCTATTGGTGGGTGAAAACTTCGCCAAGGTTGCCCCGACTGAGCGCACACCTTCGCGCACCGTACGCACCTTTGCTGACCGCGCCGAACTCGAAAAGTACCTCACCCGCAAGCCGATAGAGAGTGCGTTGGTGCTTGTCAAAGGGTCGCATAGTGTTGGGTTAGAAATGGTGATACCAATGCTATAAATTCAAAATTCAAAGTTCAAAATTCAAAATAAGTTAAACCTGAGAGCAATATCGAATTGCTCTCAGGTTTTTTGAATAGTGAGTTTAGGGAATTTAGTGAGATTAGGGAACTTAGGGATAATCTTTAAATTCCCTAAATTCCTTAACACTCCCTAACGCTCCCTATAAAACAGCCGAGTAGATTTGATATCTACTCGGCTGTTAATCAAATTTGCTTTTCTCATTCTTAGAAAGGCATATCGTCGATTGGTGCGTCTTCGAAGGAGGGCATCGGTGCCTCCTCAAACGCGGGCATCGGTGCCTCGGCGGGGGTTGCTTTGGTGAGTTGCCAGCCGCGTACCTCGGTGTACCAGCGGCCATTATACTCGCGGCTCTCCACGTTGACATTTATCTCGCACTTCTCGCCCTCGCGCAGAGCGCCAGCCTCGGCGGCCTTGTCGCCCCAGAAGGAGATACACACCTTGCGCTTGAAGTCGTCGGCCTGCTCGAAGATAACCTCCTGCTTGGTCCACTCGCCGCGCGCACTTGTGCCACGCACCACGGGCAATACTTTGAATACTGTTGCTTCTACTTTCATAGTTTTCAGGTATCTAAAAAAGGTTGGCGGGTTTGTGCGCCAACCTTTTATCATTAGTAATTAGGTATGCTTACTCCTCCTCCTTAACAACCTCAATCAGGTTAACCTCGAAGAAGAGGGGCTCGTTGGGGCCGATCTGCTGACCTGCACCGTTCATACCGTAGCCAAGCTCCGAAGGAATCCAGAGGTGGATTTTACCACCCTCGCCTACCAACTGCAAGCCCTCGCCCCAACCGTCGATAACGCCATTGAGGGGGAATTCAACGGTGTCACCACGCTGGTACGAAGAGTCGAAGATGGTGCCATCTTTCAGCTTACCCTCGTAGGTCACGCGAACAACGTCCTCAATCGAGGGCTTAACGTCGTTACCTGCGGCGAGAACCTCGTAGAGCAGACCGCTCTCGGTCTTCTCTACGTTCTTATTCTTCTCGATATCGGCCAGATACTCAGCCTCGGCCTCCAACTTCTTGGCGGGCATACGAACGCTGAAATACTCGTTAAGATAAGCGTAAATCTCCTCCTCACCCATCTTCTCCTTACCGTCGCGGAGGTCGAGGATAGCGTTGATTACCTGGTCGTAGTCGATTGTACCCTCCATCACTACATTGCGCTGGTTGATGAACAGACCAAGGTCGTAGCCGATACCGTACGATACGGAGTCGAGTTCGGTTTTGAGTGCTTTGGAGCCCGAGTTGCACGAGGTGAATACCGCTGCAAGGGCTACCATCATAATAATAACTTTTTTCATCTTGTCTTTATACTTTATAAATGTACTATTTCTGTCGCTGTTTGTACTATGTGACAAACGAGTGGCAAAGATAGTCTATTTTTCTATTCTCAAAAAAAACTGTTAAATAAAAATCAACTGCATCACTACATAGACGGGGAGCAGCACCACGAGCGAGAAGCGAATCATATAGCCAAAGAAACTCGGCATCTTGATACCGTTGCGCTCGGCAATCGACTTAACCATAAAGTTGGGGCCATTGCCAATGTAGGTCAGCGCACCAAAGAATACCGAACCCATCGAGATGGCTTTGAGCAGTGCCTCGGGTACGCCTGCCACCAGTGTTGCACCTTCCACCACGGGAAGGCCCTGAGCCACAGAGTAGAAGGCCACAGCGGTAGGTGCGTTGTCGAGGAACGACGAGAGCATACCTGTCGAGTAGAAGAACTGCCAGGGGGCGTGCAGACCGAGCGATGCGGCGTGGGTGTTGAGGTAGAGCAGCGCAGGAGTCATAGTGATGAAGATACCGAAGAAGAGCACTGCAACCTCGATGATAGGCTCCCACGAGTAGTGGTTGGCCTTGCGCACCTCCTTCTTGGTGGTCACCAGCGAGAGAACAATCAGCACCACGAGGGCAATCTCGCGCAGGAATTTGATGTAGAGGGGTGCGTCGTGCTCACCCATAGCGGGGATATAGCTCTGGTTGAGGAACGCCACCGAAGCCACAACACCTACCAGCCATACGAAGTTAAGAGTACCGGTGATGTGGATAGGCTCCTTCTGGGTAGCATCGAGTCGGAGGTTCACCTGCGGCTCGCGTTTGTGGTAGTAGCTGTCGGTGATGAAGAAGAGCACCAACAACACAGCACCTACAAATGCCCACTGGGGCAACATCGAGAGGAACCAAGTGAACTCAGCACCACGCAGGTAGAGCAGGAATAGTGGTGGATCACCCAGAGGAGTGAGCAGACCACCGCAGTTGGCAACCAGCGCGATGAAGAATAGTACGGTGTGTACCTTGTACTTACGCTCCTTGTTAATCTCAATCAGGGGGCGAATCAGCAGCATAGCTGCGCCGGTAGTACCCATAATCGACGCCAGCACCCAACCCAGGGCGAGGAGCGCGGTGTTGGTAGCGGGCTTAGCCTCAATGTCGCCACCGATGTGGATACCGCCTGTCACCACAAAGAGTGCGCAGAGCAAGATGATGAAGGGTACATAGTCGAACAACATCTGGTGTTCGAGGTTGTGACCCATACCTGCACAAATCAGATAGATGGCTGTCGGTACGCCCAAGATGAGCGACACAATCAACTTGTTGCGATTGCTCTCCCACCAATGCTCTGCCACCAGAGGGATAATCGCAATGCTGAGCAACATCAGCAAAAAGGGAATCAATGTCCAAAGTTGTACTTCCATTGTCTTGTGATTTTTATTGATTTATGTTTGAAAACTATTCTCGTGGATTGGATTTAAGTGTCTGGCAACAAAGTTTGTATAACATACGCGCCCCAACGTTGGCATCGTAGTCGCCCATCTTGCCGCAGGCTACCTCCACCAAGTCGAAACCCACAATGCGGCGGCCACTGCGCACCACACTCTTAATCAGGTGTACCGCCTCGCCGAACGACAGGCCTCCCGGCACGGGTGTTCCCGTCGAGGGACAGTTGTCGGGCGACAGACCGTCGATATCGAAACTGATATATACATCCTTCGGCAATGCCTCTACAATCTCCTGACACACAGCACTCCACGACTCGCCCGCAAAGCGACGTTCGTCGAGCAGTGCCTGCTCAAAGCTCACCACCCTCTCGTCGGTAGCAGCCAACTCGGCCTCGGCGGAGCAGTAGTCCCTGGCTCCCACCTGCACTATGCGGCTCACGCGAGGCACCTCGGAGAGCACGTTGAACATAATCGAGGCGTGCGACTGTTGGAAGCCCTCGTAGGCCTTGCGTAGGTCGCGGTGGGCATCGATGTGGAGTATGCCCATTCCCTTGTGGTGCTTGGCCACAGCCTTGATAACCCCCAGCGGCGTGGAGTGGTCGCCACCCACCAAGCCGACAATCTTACCTGCCGAGAGCAGGCGGTCGGCCTCGGTGAAGAGCTGCACTGCCAACTCGTCGGCGGCGGTGTTGATGCTCTTCAACTGACGCGCAAGCAGGTAGTCGGCCATCACGTTGCCACCGTGTTCGAGGTTCTCAATGATGCGCTTGGCGATGGCCCTCAGGCGTGCGCTGCGGTCCTGTATCGAGTAGTCAACATCGGCAGTGGCAATGCCTCTCTGCCAGATATTGGGGCAGTCGGGGTCGTAGAAGTCGAGCTGGGTCGATGCCTCGATGATGGCGTCGGGCGCAAAGGCGGCGCCACCACCATAGGAGGTCGTCACATCCCAAGGCGCAGAGAGCAACACCAAGTCGGAATCCTCGGTGGTGAACGGAAAACCAAAGTAGTTGCCATTGTTTACCCCTACGTCGTCGGGATTGAAGTTTTTGCTCTCCATAACTATACTCTCTTATTATAATACCATATTATATATGGCACAATGTGCAAAGATATATTTTTTTGTCGGAAATTGAAATATATTCGCCAATCCTCGCCCCCAAAATCGTTACAAATAGGCTCTTTGTAACACAATTTTAATAAAATAATAAGAAATTAGAATAATTTTATAAAATTGATTTAAAAACATTTGGAGATTAAAAAATTTGTTTGTACTTTTGTGTCATCATTAGGGCAATAACCGTTCAGGAGCTCAATCTATGAGCAACAACGCTAATGGTTGTTTTAGTGATTCTTTCATAATCAGTATTTTAAGTTGGGGGTTTTGGAGTGTCGTGAGACACTCCAAACTTTTTTAAAAAGCTATCTGGCTGGTGATTTTGGTGTTGAAGGGGCTTGGAAAACCGCTTACATACAGCAAGTATGCTGCGCGGCTTTCCAAACCCCTTCGCCTAAAAATCCCTCAGCCATATGGCTTTTTAATTTGTGGGGTTAGATAAAAAGCCATCTGATTGGTAAATTTTGCACTTCCCTTGCGAGGCTGCTCCTCACATACGCTTAGTATGCTGCGGGCAGCCTCGCTGCACGAAGCCCAAAATTTCCTCAATCATATGACTTTTTTTGGG
>JAFXAY010000095.1 GCA_017521965.1 Tidjanibacter sp.
CAGGGTGGTTTCACCGGCTGGGGCTACTCGGTTAACCCCAACGCTCGTTACAACTACTCGGCTACCTATGCAATTGCTGAGGACGGTAGTGTAACCAAGATTACTGAGTGGTAAACCAACAAACACTACTAATAATTCAAGGCTCAACTCATTTTACAAGGGTTGGGCCTTGTTTTTTACGAAAGTTTTCGTATTTTTGAGTGTTCCGTAACACTACAATTACAGGCACAAATAACTAACACAATTTTTAACTCAAAAAACTACTACAATGAAGAAAGTTTTGACACTTGTGAGCACCCTGCTCCTCGCCGCTGCATCGCTCAGCGCACAGCAGTCGCTCTGGGCAGGCCAGACAGCCAAATCGCCCGAAATCCACCCCGACAACTCGGTGACTTTCCGTCTTGTAGCCCCCAAAGCTGTTAAGGTACAGGTAGGTGGCGACTTCGTAGCACCCGTGATGAGCGAGGTGAACGGTATGAAGATGGAGGTGGCTCAGCCCGTGGATATGGTTGAGAAAAATGGCGTATGGGAGTACACCACCGAGCCTCTGGCATCGGAGCTGTACAGCTACTACTTCACCGTTGACGGTGTGACCATCAAGGATCCCAGCAATGTCTATATGATCCGCGACGTGAACACCGTGACCAACGTGTTTATGATCCCCGGCGACAAGGGCGACATCTACTCCGTACAGGACGTGCCCCACGGTACCGTTGCTAAGCGTTGGTACGACAGCCCCACCCTCGGCCTGACCCGTCGTATGACCGTCTATACCCCCGCAGGCTACGAGACCAGCAAGGAGAAATACCCCGTATTCTACCTCTTCCACGGTAGTGGTGGCGACGAGGAGAGCTGGATGGACCTCGGTCGTACCGCTCAGATTCTCGACAACCTCATCGCTCAGGGCAAGGCTAAGCCTATGATCGTGGTAGTTACCAACGGTAACCCCGCACAGGAGGCAGCAGCAGGCTACTCGGACGAGAACTTCCACTACACCCCCGCTATGGGCGGTGGCACTCGCGGCGGTATCGCAACCTTCCCCGAGTCGTTCAAGGACGTTCAGAAGTTCATCGAGGCTAACTACCGCACCATCAACAAGAAGTCGGCACGCGCAGTAGCCGGTCTGTCGATGGGTGGTGGCCACACCTTCACCATCTCGAAAGACTATCCCAACACCTTCGACTATGTAGGTATCTTCTCGGCCTCGGGTCAGGTAAACGACGAGACTCGTCCCCAGTTGGAGGCTATGCAGAAGAACGGTTACGCACTCTACGTAATCGCCTGCGGTAACACCGACTTCGTTTACAACGGTGCAGTGAACTACCACAACCAGCTCACCGAGATGGGCTTCGAGCACGAGTGGTGGGAGAGCGGCGGTGGCCACATCTGGCGTAACTGGCGTATCTACCTCACCGACTTCGCACAGCGCATCTTCAAATAATAGTCGAGTGAGATAGGTCGGCAAACCTACAATCATTGCCGAGCCAACAAACAGCGTTTATCGCAAAAAACCTCGAAAAATGGGGTAGAATAGCGATAAACGCTATTTTTTTGAACACTTGTTGCAGAAAACGAAACAAATGTGCAACAATTTTCGGTTGCAAGTTGCTAAATTTGTAGTGTGGAAATAGTCCCACAGCGTCGGGCTGACCCACACACGAAAACAGACTTTTAACTAACCAAAACATACAAGATGAAAAAAATCTTTACCGTAGCAGTACTCCTGCTATCTTGCGCAACTCTTAGCGCACAGTTCCCCGGCGGTGGCAGACCTCAGTCGCCCAATGCAAATCTCGTATCAGTTGAAGCACACGCAGACGGTAGCGCAACCTTCCGCATCTACGCACCCAACGCACAGAATGTAGGCCTCGCAGGCGACATTATGGCTATGGGCGCTAAGTTCGAGAAGGCCGAGAACGGCGTGTGGAGCCTCACACTCCCCAAAGTAGATCCCGGCGCATATCGCTACAACTTCACCGTTGACGGTATCACCGTATTCGACCCCAAATTCCGTCGTCTGAACGAGATTAAGCCCGTGGTGGAGATTGTACCCGAGGGTCAGGAGATGTTCTGGCAGCAGAAAGACGTGCCCCACGGTGCTGTGGCACAGGTATATTACAAATCCTCGACAATGAACACCACCCGTCGTATGCACGTATGGACCCCCGCAGGCTACAACGCATCGACCGACAAGCTCCCCGTATTCTACCTGATTCACGGTGGCGGCGACAACGACGCATCGTGGCCCGGCGTAGGTAAGGCCGGCGACATCCTCGACAACCTCCTCGCAGAGGGTAAGATGGTGCCTATGATCGTAGTAATGCCCGACGGTAGCATCGCAACAGACAAGTTCGTTGACGAGCTCGCAAACGACATCATCCCCTACATCGAGAAGAACTACCGCACCAAGACCGACTCCGCAAACCGCGCACTGGCAGGTCTGTCGATGGGTGGCCTCGAAACACTCGAATCCTTTATGGCACACCCCGACCTCTTCGGCTACATCAACGTGATGAGCTCGGGCTGGTTTACCAACGACAAGGCAATGTATGAGAACGGTGAGAAGCGTCTGAACGAGATTGCCTCGACACTCAACAAGACCGCAAAGCTCCTCCGATTTACCCAGGGCGGCCCCGCAGATATCGCCTACGAGAACGGAAAAGCAATGCTCAAAGTGTTCGACAAGTGCGGCATCAAGTATGAGTATAGCGAGATGGACGGTGGCCACAGCTGGTACGTATGGCGCCACGACCTCTACAACTTCGCACCCAAGCTCTTTAAATAGACCATATATACAAATCTATATAATGATAAACCGAATTCGTCTGCCTCAGAGCAGACACGGTTAATTCGGTTAGTTTGATTTTTGTTTTAGGTGTGTGACCGACCGCGTTGTGAAACCCGGTCGGTCTTTTGTTTGTAGTTGTTTGTCGCTTTTTCTTTTGAGCCTTTTTGTTTTTCTCCGCTTTTTGTAAAAAGCGGAACCAAAAACTTCTGGCGAAAAACTTCGTTTTTCTTCGTTTGAGTTGCTGGATAGTTTGCGGGTTTAGGGATAACTTGCAGTTATTACAAACAAAATAGAGATATGTGTTTTGTTAGAGTAAACTCTACAAACCCATATCTCTATTTCATTTGTACTCTCTTCGAGAGTATTCCCTAAACCCGAATAACATAACTACTACACAAAGCGTCTAATTGATTTTCCCTAACACTCCCTAAGCTCCCTAACACTCCCTAACACTCCCTAAACTCCATATACAACAAAAAAAGATAGCAGAACTTTCGTTCTGCTATCTTCTGCTCAACTTTGTCGGGGTGACTAGATTCGAACTCCGAAGGAGTCGCGGGCGATACATTAAAAAATTAGCGGCTTCTGCCGCGCTGATTACCCTATCGCCCGCAACTATACTCCCAAAATATAACCACCCCTAAAAGAGCAGGAGAGCGTATGCTCGTTTTTTTGTTGTTAGGGCGGTGGGAGTTTACTCACAGATGCCCAAACAACAAAAAAAAGATAGCAGAACTTTCGTTCTGCTATCTTCTGCTCAACTTTGTCGGGGTGACTAGATTCGAACTAGCGACAACACGCCCCCCAGACGTGTACTCTAACCGGGCTGAGCTACACCCCGAACTTTGTCGGTCGAAAACGTTGGTGCGTTTTCGGAGTGCAAATATAGTAACTTTTTTTATTCTCCTAAAATTTTTTGTGTTTTTTTTCGATTTTTGTCGCTCAATCAACCAAAATTATTTCCACACAGCACACCAATGTGGACAAATAGTGGGAAAAATTTGATGTTTCGCAAAAAATCCGTAATTTCGTAACCAGAAACATAAACACAATTTATATTAACTAAACACATTTTCACACTATGGGATTTATTTTGTGGCTCCTTGGTCTGATTTGCGCAATTTGGTGCGTACTCGACGTATTTAAGAAGAACATTGGTATGATTTGGAAACTTATCGTAGCTGTCCTCGTACTCGGTACCAGCTGGGTAGGTTTGGCTGTTTACTACTTCTTCGTTCGCAAGAACATCGAGAATTGGGTAAAATAATCACCCAAGAAACAAAGAACACTAAGGGTTGCTCTTTCGAGTAACCCTTTTTAAATATTTTGCCCAGCACCCTCGACAAGGTAAATACCCCGATACCTATACTCACCACCTCGACACCTGCCTGCTTGCGCAGGCAATTGCAAGCCTGACCCACCCCCAAGCCCCCGCCTCGGCGGGGGATGTGTCCCGCTGCTTCGCCGCGGGTGAAGTAGCGGGCACGACCGTTGAGTTTTGATGGGAGTAATGGGAATGATGAGAATAATGGGAGTTATGGGAGAATTGTTAAACTCCCTAAATTCACTAAACTCTTTAAACTCACTAAACTCCCTATCATCATACTCGCGGGTAGCAAAATTGCTACCCGCGAGTAAATTTTGCGGTTTAATATAGGAAGCTTAGGGAGTGTTAGGGAACTTAGGGAGTTTAGGGAAAACCGCTTAGACTCTTTGAGAATAATTTGGCTGCGCTGAAATACAGATTAGACTCTTTGAGTAATAATTGCTTCTCAACAATAACTCTTTTTGTAATAGTTTGTTTTTCGGGTTTAGGGATTACTCTCGAAGAGAGTACGATGAAAAAGATATATGCAGATGTCAAGTTCACTTGAATATCTGCATATATCTTTTTTGTCGTAATAACTACAAGTTATTCCTAAACACGCAAACTAAATAGTACAAAAGTTTTTGCGGAGCTTTTTACAAAAAGCGACTACAAAAGTTTTTGGTCCCGCTTTTTACAAAAAGCGGGGCAAATAAAAAACTCTTCACAATTAGTTAACATTAAAGCGTTACCTTTGTAATTGTAAATATAGAAGTTATGCAGAAAAAGAGTAATAAGGGCGCCGCAAAGGGTGGTGCCGGTGTTAGGAAGCAGGGTCAGCGCAATGATCGTGCTGCGCTTATTGTGGAGCAGTTCAGGGCGTTTCCTGGTCGTAAGTTCAGTTTGAAGACTCTTGCTTCGCAGAGTGGTGGCAACGACCGTGAGGGTCGTGCTCGCACTTTTGATATTGTACGTTCGATGATTGCCGAGGGCTTGGTTGTGGAGTCGGGCAAGGGCAAGTATCGCCTTGCTTCGTCGCATCTGCCTGCTTTTGAGGGAGTTGTCGATATGCTTCCCTCGGGCGACAGCTATGTTATGGTCGAGGGGTTAGACAAGGATATCTTTGTGTCGCGTCGCAGGACTCACCGCGCTTTGGAGGGCGACTTGGTGAAGGTTGTGATTACTAATAGACGGGCGAGTGGTGACCCCGAGGGCGAGATTGTGGAGGTGCTGGTGAGGAACCCGCGCAACTATGTGGGCACTGCCGAGCTCACTCGCAGCCACGCTTTTGTGCGTGTTGACTCACGCAAGGTGCCTGTCGATATCTTTATCCCGTCGCCTCCTGCGGGCCTACGCTCCGGCGAGAAGGTGGTGGTACACATTGAGGGCTGGGCCGACGATGTGCGTAACCCCGAGGGCAGGATTGTCGATTCGTTGGGTATGACGGGCGACAACGACGCCGAGATGCACGCTATACTTGCCGAGTACGACCTCCCCTATCGCTTCCCCGAGAAGGTGAATAGGGCTGCCGAGAAGATTAGCGATAAGATTACGGATAAGGACTACGCCGAGCGTAGGGATATGCGTGGGGTGACCACCTTTACTATCGACCCTGCTGACGCTAAGGACTTCGATGATGCGCTGTCTATCAGACAGTTGAGCGAGGGCAAGTGGGAGATTGGTGTCCATATTGCCGATGTCACTCACTATGTTCGCGAGGGCTCGCTCATTGAGGAGGAGGCGCGCGAGAGGGCCACTTCGGTCTATCTGGTGGACCGCACAGTGCCTATGCTGCCTGAGCGCCTGTCGAACAACCTCTGTTCGCTCCGCCCTGGCGAGGAGAAGCTCGCATTCTCGGCTATCTTTGAGATGGATAGCGAGCTGAATATCACGAGTGAGTGGTTTGGCCGCACGGTGATACTCTCCGACCGCAGGTTTACCTACGAGGAGGCCCAGAAGGTCATCGAGACCGGCAAGGGCGACCTCTGCGAGGAGATACTGACCCTCAACGACTTGGCGCAGAGGATGCGCAAGCGCAGGTTTGCCGATGGCGCGGTGTCGTTTGAGAGGGAGGAGGCAAAGTTCCACCTCGACGAGCAGGGCAAGCCTCTGGGGGTCTATTTCAAGGTGCAGAAGGAGGCCAACCAACTTATCGAGGAGTTTATGTTGCTCGCCAACCGCAAGGTGGCTGAGAGGATTGGCCGCCGCCGCAGCGGTGAGCCTGTCCGCACCTTTGTCTATCGTGTGCACGACAAGCCCGACCAGGAGAAGCTGATGCGCTTGGGTAGGTTTGTGACTAAGTTTGGCTATACGTTCAACACCAACCAGCTGACAGGACACACGGTGGCGAAGAGGATTAATAAGCTGATGGGCGAGATTAAGGGCAAGAGCGAGGAGAACCTGCTCTCGACCTTGGCTATACGCACTATGGCGAAGGCTACCTACTCGACTGATAATATCGGCCACTATGGCCTTGCATTCCCCTACTACACCCACTTCACCTCGCCTATCCGCCGCTACCCCGATATGATGGTACACCGCCTGCTTGCCACCTACCTAGCGGGCAATGGCTCGGCCGATAAGGCGGTGATTGATGAGCTTTGCGAACACTCCTCGGATATGGAGGTGAGGGCTGCCGATGCCGAGCGTGCCTCGGTGAAGTATAAGATGGTGGAGTTTATGATGGACAAGATAGACTGCGAGTTCGACGGTGCTATCTCGGGCGTTACGGAGTGGGGCATCTATGTGGAGCTCGACGACTCGCATATCGAGGGTATGGTGGCGCTGAGGGATATGACCGACGACTACTATATGTTCGACGAGGAGGAGTACGCAGTGGTGGGCCACCGCACGGGTCGCACGCTCACCTTGGGCGACAGAGTGAGGATTGTGGTGCGCCGCGCCGACCTCTCGCGCAAGCAGCTCGACTTCGAGCTGGTGGGTACTATCGACTTCGAGAGCGGCGAGGTCTATCGCTTCGACGAATAACTGCTACTCAGCAAGTTGTTGGGGCAGTGTCGAAGAGGCATTGCCCCATCGCTTTTTCTATCGGTTTGGAGAGAAAAATGGCCTTTATTGCCAAAAGTTGATAGGAAAGTGAAAAAGTATAATAAAAAATGATGATATTTGTAGTCGATAAATAGACTAATAATAAGAGGTATGACGATTATTCAGTTGGAGTATCTGTTGGCGATTGTCAATTGTGGCAGTTTTTCGCAGGCGTCGGAGCGCTGTTTTGTTACGCAGCCCTCGCTGAGTATGCAGATTAAGAATTTGGAGGAGGAGTTGGGCGTGATGTTGCTCGACCGCACCAAGAAACCCATTGTCCCCACTCAGGCGGGTGAGGTGGTGGTGGCGCGTGCCCGCGAGGCGCTGCTCGCCTACGACCGCATCAAGGAGAGTGTGTCGGAGTTGCAGGGTAGTGTCGATGGCCACATCAAACTTGGTGTTATTCCGACCATTGCTCCCTATCTGCTGCCTCGCTTTTTGGGTGAGTTTGCCGAGCGCTTCCCGAAGGTGGAGTTGGAGATTAAGGAGATGACCACCCCGCAGATTATCGAGGCTATGCGCCACGACGAGCTCGACGCGGCAATACTTGCTGGAGGTACCTGCCCTGAGGATATCACCGAGCAGGAGTTGTTCAGCGACCGCTTCTATGTCTATGCATCGCCACTCCACCCCCTCTATGAGCGTCATAATGTGAGGATTGAGGATATCAACCACCGCGACCTGCTCTTGCTCTCCGACGGTCACTGCCTGAGGGACCAGATTTTGGAGTTGTGCGGCACCTCGCGTCGTGCAGGTGCTCCCTACTACTTCGAGAGCGGCTCGTTGGAGACACTGATGAGGGTTGTCGATGTCACCTCGGCGATTACCATTGTTCCCGAGATGGCTGTGGAGTATATCTCGGAGGATAGGCGCGACCGTATCAAACCGCTGGCCAAGGGTGCCACCTCGCGTAAGATAGCCATTGCCGTTAGGCGCACCTATGCCAAGAACTCGATAATCACCGCCCTGAGGGAGGTGATACTCTCGACTGCCCCCGCGGTGAACACATTGGCGTAGAGGGTCGGGTTTATGTAATACAATAGAAAGTCGGGATTATATAATAAATAGGTATTGCGGGGTCGGAATTGTAAAAACCGACCAAAATCGCTACCTTTGTATGTTTTTCGCCTCTCGCTCTGCGGCGATGGGCAAAACGATTGAATTGAAACAGATAAGATAAAAGAATAGATGGAACAAAAATTGGTAGAAACTATCGTATCGGCCATTGCCGACAAAAAGGGTAAGAATATCGTGTCGCTCGACCTCACCGGTTTTGACGGTGCTATCAGCGACCACTTTGTGATTTGTCACGCCACCTCGACCACTCAGGTTGCGGCTATTGCCGATGGTATCGAGGAGAAGGTATTTGAGGTACACAAGGAGTGGCCCCGCCGCACCGAGGGTCTGAACAACTCGGTATGGGTGGCTGTCGATTATATCGAAGTGATGGTACACATCTTCCTCGACGAGATGCGCGACTTCTACAAGCTCGAACAGCTGTGGGGCGATGCGCCCGCAACTCACTATGAAAGTGAGGATTAATTAATTTAACAAAGAGAAAATGAACAACCAGAAAAGTAATAATAACCCCTCCCCCAAGAGGCCTCAGGGCCAGCAAAGGCCACCCGTGCGCCCGCCTATGCGTCAGCCGGGCCGCAGTTGGTATTGGATCTATGTGGCAGTGCTGACCGCCATATTTGCCATCTCGCTACTCGGCTCGCGTGAGCAGATACTCCCCACCAGCTGGAACGCTGTGGAGCAGATGATTGCCGAGGGCGGTGTGGAGAAGATTGTGGTGGTCAACAAGGAGGTTGCCGAGGTGCACTTGACAAGTAGCACCCTCGACTCGCTGCGCCAGCACGAGGAGTACAAGTACCTGCCCCGCAGTGGTGCGCAGTACAAGTTCAACATCGGCTCGGTGGATACCTTCCGCAGCGACCTCGACGAGGCACAGGAGGAGAACAACGTGGTCGTGCCCCTCACCTACGAGACACGCCGCAACCCGTGGGCCGACTTCTTCACGGGCGTATTCCCCTATATCCTGATGATTGGCTTCCTCTTCTTTATGATGAGGATGATTTCGCGCAATGCCGCAGGTGGCGGTGGCGGCCAGAACGGGATATTCAACGTGGGCAAGGCTAAGGCTCAGGTATTCGACAAGGAGAACCAGAACAAGGTGACCTTCAAAGATGTAGCGGGACTTGCCGAGGCCAAGGTGGAGATTATGGAGATTGTAGATTTCCTGCGCAAGCCCGAAAAGTACAAGGAGTTGGGCGGTAAAATCCCCAAGGGCGCACTCCTCGTAGGCCCTCCCGGAACGGGTAAGACCCTGCTTGCCAAGGCGGTAGCAGGCGAGGCCGATGTGCCTTTCTTCTCGATTAGCGGCTCCGACTTTGTGGAGATGTTTGTCGGTGTGGGTGCTTCGCGAGTGAGAGATTTGTTCCAGCAGGCCAAGGCGAAGGCCCCCTGTATCGTATTTATCGACGAGATTGATGCCATCGGTCGTGCGCGAGGTAAGAACGCAGGCTTCTCGGGCACCGACGAGCGCGAGAATACTCTGAACCAGCTGCTTACCGAGATGGACGGTTTTGGCACCAACTCGGGTGTCATCGTATTGGCGGCCACCAACCGTGCCGATATTCTCGACAAGGCGCTGATGCGTGCAGGTCGTTTCGACCGTCAGATTGATGTTGGTCTGCCCGACCTTGTGGAGCGCGAGGAGATATTCAACGTACACCTCAAACCCCTCAAACTCGCCCCGGGTCTTGACCGTAGTTTCTTGGCTAAGCAGACCCCGGGTTTCTCGGGTGCCGATATTGCCAACGTCTGCAACGAGGCGGCACTCATCGCTGCTCGTAGCAACAAGTCCTATGTCGATAAGGAGGACTTTGTGGCTGCTGTCGATAGGATTATCGGCGGCTTGGAGAAGCGCAACAAAATTATCACCCCCGAGGAGCGTCGCACCATTGCCTATCACGAGGCGGGTCACGCAGGCGTTAGTTGGGTGTTGGAGCACGCCAATCCGCTGATTAAGGTGACCATCATACCGCGCGGCAAGGCACTTGGCGCAGCGTGGTACCTGCCCGAGGAGCGTCAGATAACCACCCGTGAGCAACTCCTCGACGAGATGGCGGCAACGCTGGCAGGTCGTGTGTCGGAGCAGTTCCACTTCGGCACCATCTCGACAGGCGCGCTCAACGACTTGGAGCGTGTCACCAAGCAGGCCTACTCGATGGTGGCCTACCTCGGTATGAGCGAGAAGGTGGGTAACCTGAGCTACTATGACTCGACAGGTCAGAGCGATATGGCATTTACCAAGCCTTACAGCGAGCAGACCGCACAGCAGATCGACAAGGAGGTGCGCGAGCTTATCGACAGTGCCTACGCCCTTGCCGAGAAGACCATCAAGAGATACAGCAAGCAGATTGCCGAACTTGCCGAGCTGCTCCTCGAACGCGAGGTGGTATTCTCCGACGATGTGGAGCGCATCTTCGGCAAGCGCATCAAGGATATCAAGCGCGAGCAGGCCGAGGCAGCCAAGGCCAAGAGCGGTGAGCCCACCGAGCAGGCAGCACCTGCCACCGAGCCCACCACAGCCGAGCCTACCCCCGCACCCGTCGCAGAGCCAACTGCCGAGCAAGCCGAAACACAACAAGAGTAACCCGACAGAATAACTATTATGAGCCAAAAAGGAGATAACCCGAAAAAGAAGAACGAATTTATCACCCGCACCCTCAGTGGTGCAGTACTGCTTGCTGTGGTGCTGACCCTGCTCTTGGTGGGCAAATCGACATTTCTGTTGTTGCTGCTCATCATCGGGCTTGGTGCACAGGTCGAGTTCCTCTCCTTGTGCCGACCCGCAGGTGCCGACCCCAGCCGACTGCTGCCTCTGGCCATCAGCGCACTGCTGATATGTGGCGCATTTTTCGGCTCGGCAGAGGTTATCCTCGTAGCCATCGGCGGCTCTATGTTGCTCTTCGTCTTAGAGTTATACCGCAAGAGCGACACCCCTCTGCTCAACATCGGCGCAGCGCTGATGAGCGTATTCTACACCGCAATACCTATGGCAGCCCTCGCGCTGATTGGCCTGCGTGGTGGTGAGTACGACTACCGCGTAGTCCTCGCCATCATCGGTCTGACGTGGGTGAACGACATCTTCGCCTACATCTTCGGCGTGACGATGGGTCGTCACCGTCTTTTCCCCCGCATCTCGCCCAAGAAGTCGTGGGAGGGCTTCATCGGTGGCCTCATCTGCGCCACCGCAGCCGCAGTGGGTGTTGGCGCACTCCTCGGCGAGGATCTCCTCCTCTGGGGTGGTCTGGGCGTCGTGGTGGTGATTGCCGCGGTGCTGGGCGATCTTGTAGAGTCGATGTTCAAACGCTCGGTAGATGTGAAGGACTCGGGCAATATGATTCCCGGTCACGGAGGTATGCTCGACCGTTTCGATGCACTCCTCTTCTCTGCCCCATTCGTGCTCTTCTACATCTCGATGGTCAACCTATAACCCTAAACATAACCTAACCCAACAACCTAAGCTTATGAAAATCAACAGAGAAGGTTTCCCTACAATACGCAACGTGGCCCTGCCCCTTATCCTCATATTGGTCGCCCTCACCTATTGCGCCCTGCGCTACGGGTGGTCGTGGTGGGTGGTAGGCCCCATCGATGCGGGATTACTCTACCTCATCGTCACCATCTTCTGGTTCTTCCGCGAGCCTAAGCGCCCCCTGCTCCAAGAGGAGGGTGCGGTGTTCTCGCCCGCCGATGGTAAGGTGGTAGTAATCGAGGAGGTCGAGGAGAAGGAGTACTTCGGCGACCGACGCATACAGATTTCGGTCTTTATGTCGGTAACCAACGTACACATCAACTGGTTCCCCATCGGCGGCCGCATAGCGTACAGCCGCTACCACCCCGGCTCGTTCCGCGTGGCGTGGCACCCCAAGTCGTCGGAGGAGAATGAGCGTATGAGCGTGGCCATAGAGGGGACAAAAGGGAGCATCCTCTACCGTCAGATAGCCGGCTTAGTGGCCCGACGCATAGTGAGTTACGCCACCGAAGAGGGTAAGCAGGTGGAGCAGAACAGCAAGTGCGGCTTCATCAAGTTCGGCTCACGAGTAGATATCTTCCTGCCCCTCGGCAGTAAGATTGAGGTGGCCCTCGGCGACAAGGTGACAGGCTCGCAGACCCTCCTCGCACGACTGCCATAGCCCCACCCCACCAATTCAGAAAACCAAAAGAATAGGCATAATGGAACAACAACTAAATCCCAAGAGCGACACCAACAAGCTCGCCCGTTACATCCTCGTAATCGCGGCGATAGCGGTCGTGCTCTTCCTTGTGTGGTACTTTGTTGACATCGTAGCATACATCCTCGCTGCGGCAGTAATTGCTGTGGTGAGTCAGCCCATTGCCGACCGTCTGCGTCGTCTGCGCATACGTCAGCACAAGCTCCCCGCGTGGGCAGTGGCATTGCTCACCGTCCTCATCGACTGGGGCATCATCGCCCTATTCTTCAGCCTATTCATACCCCTCCTATCGGGCAAGGTAAGCCAACTCGCCAACATCGACCTCAACGCCCTCATCGGCTCCTACGAGGCCGAACTTGCGCAGCTCGAAGCATTTGTGCGCGACTACTTTTCCATAGAGCGCGAAGAGTGGTCGCTATCCTCCGCACTTATCGGCGAACTCTCCACACTCATCGACTGGACACAGGTCAACAACGTGCTCACATCCACAGTATCCTTCGTGGGTAGCGCGGTGATAGCCATCTTCTCCGTCACCTTCATCACCTTCTACTTCCTCAAAGAGGAGGGACTGTTCGCCAAGATGATATACGCACTCACGCCCAACAAGTACATCGACAACATACGTCGCGCACTATCCTCGGCAACAACACTCCTCACACGTTACTTCGTGGGCATACTCTGCGAATCGACGCTGATGATGCTCATAGTATCCTCCATACTCCTGCTCTTCGGCTTCAACGCCTCCGACGCCTTCTTCTCGGGCATCGTAGTAGGAGTGCTCAACGTGATACCCTACGTGGGCCCGTGGATAGGCTTCGCAATATGCGCCATAGCCTCCGTGACCTTCACAGCAGGGTCGTGGAGCGTGCTGGCAGTGCTCATAATAGTGGCCGGCGCAATAGCCACAGCACAGATGATAGATAACTTCGTACTGCAACCTATGCTCTACTCCAAACAGGTGAACGCACACCCATTGGAGATATTCATAGTAATCCTAATCGCAGGACACGTGGGCGGAGTACTCGGTATGCTGCTCGCCATACCCTCCTACAACGTAATACGAGTATTCGCCAAAGAGTTCCTCTATAACTTCAAAATCGTCCGCGAATTGACGGATAATTTGTAGTTCTTTTTCTTTTGCCCGCTTTTTGTAAAAAGCGGGACCAAAAACTTTTGTGCTATTTAGTTTGCGGGTTTAGGAATAACTTGCAGTTATTACGATACAAAATAGATATAGGGAAGTTCAAGTAAACTTGACTTCCCTATATCTATTTTCCATCGTACTCTCTTCGAGAGTATCCCCTAAACCCGAAAAAACTAATTAATACAGAAAGAGTTATTGATGAAAAGCAATTATTACTAAAAGTAATTAGGGAGTTTAGTGAATTTAAGGAATTTAGGGAGCTTAAAGAATTTAGTGTGTTTAAAGATTCTCCCATAATTCTCATCATTCCCATTATTCCCTAATCTCCCTAACCTCCCTAACACTCCCTAAAAATCATTTTCAATTTTGAACTTTGAATTTTGCCTTCCCTATCTCACCACAATCTCTTTCACTATTGGTATTTGGGCTTTTTCGTTCATCTGGTCGCGGAGTTGGTAGCGGCGCATCGAAATCTCTTGGCGCACGATCGGCGAGGTGACCGAGAGGTGCAGCACACCGCCGCGCAGCTCCACCGAGCGGGTCATCGCAGCAACGCCCGGGCCGACAATCTCCTCCCAATACCTACTCACCGAGCCTTGGGCAATCTTCAACGCCACCTGAGGGTTGCGGCGTTTGTAGTCGTCCCACAACTCCCCGATACTCACAGGCTTACACCGTTTCATCGCTCAGCACACGTCACATCGCCACCGGCGACATTAAACAATCGGTACTCCACGCCGCAGGCATCGAGCACCCCTCGCAGGCGTTCCTCGTTGCAGTCCGAGATAAGCGTCTGGCCAAACGAGCCGCCCGCGGTGAGCGACATCAGTTGCCCGAGGCGGTCGTTGTCGAGTTTATCGAAGAGGTCGTCGAGCAGGAGCAGGGGTCGCTCCTCCATACGTGTTGCAATATCGTCATACTGAGCGAGTTTCAGCGCCACGAGGAACGACTTCTGTTGTCCCTGTGAGCCGAAGCGTTTGAGCAGCAGTCCGCCAATCTTCATAATCACGTCGTCGCGGTGCACGCCCGAGCCCGTAAAGCGGTTGAGCATATCGCGCTCGCGATTGGCCCTCAGCAGTTCCAGCAGCGGTGTCTCGTTGAGCTCTGAGCGGTAGCTGAGCGACACCTCCTCGCGTTCGCCCGAGATGACAGCATAGTAGCGTTCCACCTTCTCGGCAAGGCCCGCGATAATCTCGGCGCGGCGTGCGTGAATCTTCGCGCCATAGTGCGCAAGTTGCTCATCGACAATATCTAACAGCTCACCACTTGTCACACCGTCGGCCACTTTGAGCATCGTATTACGCTCGGCCAGCACACGGTTATACTTAATCAGTGCCGCCATATACTCTCTGTCGAACTGCGAGATAAAGCTATTGAGCCAGCGGCGGCGCTCCTCGGCTGCGTCGTTAATGAGGAACACATCTTGCGGCGAGACGATGACCACAGGCACCAGGCCGACGTGGTCGGAGAGCCTCTCATACTCCTTACCCGCGCGGCGCACGCTCTTAGAGCCGCCACGCTTATAGGCACACACCACCTCCTCGGTGCTTCCCGCATCGCTGAGGTAGTTGCCCGTGAGCATAAAGAAATCCGCCTCCACATTTTTATTCAGCGCCCCCGGGTCGGTGCTGCCAAGTGCGCTCTTACACATCGAGAGGTAGTGCACAGCGTCGAGCACATTGGTCTTGCCCGCACCATTTATGCCCACAAAGCAGTTCAGCCCGCGCGAGAGGGTGAACTCCGCCTGACGGATATTCTTAAAGTTGAGTATCGATAGCTTCTCCAAATACATTTTTTTTCATTTTTGGTTGTGGGGATAGTGGTGTCTTTGCAAAGTTGGCGCAATGTTTCCACAACATTTACGCAGAGTTTGCGTAGTGTTTCCACAACATTTCCCACTCAAAGGTAACAAATTTGCTCGGAAAAGAGAAATAAATGTTGTTTGATTGGTGGTGTTTGATAAAAAAGATGTATTTTTGCGAAAAATTAACGAAAACTGAAAATGGCAACAAAGAAAAATGTAAATGAGCCCGCACCCGAGCAGGCAATTGAGAACGCACTCAGCAACACCGAGCGTTTCCTCCAAGAGAACGGTAAGACTTTGATTATCGCATTGGCAATCGTAGTAGTATTGGTTGGTGGTTTCTTCGGTTACAGATATTTCCACGTTCTTCCTCGTCAGGAGAAGGCAGCAGAGGCTATGTACGTAGCCGAGCAGCTCTTCGCACAGGACGACTTCGCTACCGCACTCAATGGCGATGGCAACAATATGGGCTTTGCTGAGGTGGCAGACGTATATGGCAACACCCCTCAGGGTCGTCTGGCAGCACACTACGCAGGTGTATGTGCAGTGAAGGAGGGCAACCTCGACGCAGCACTCACCTTCCTCGCACAGTACAAACCCACCAAGGGCGCAGCAGCTGAGATCATCAACGCACAGAACCTCGGCTTGCAGGGCGATATCTACGTGGAGAAAGGCGACAACAAGAAGGGCGCAGAGTTCTACAACAAGGCAGTAGAGGCATCGAACAACTCGCTCACAGCACCCTACTACTTGAAGAAGCTCGGCGGCATCTACGAGGTAGAGGGCAACAAAGAGGGCGCACTCAAAGCATACCGCACAATCCTCGACAGCTACCCCCAGAGCCTCGAAGCACGCGATATTGAGAAGTATATCGGTACTATCCAGTAACCAATATCACACACAACACAAGGGGTTGCTCGAAGAGTAACCCCTTTTTTAATCAAACACTATGAAGGTTAAACAGAGAAAAGAGTACGAAGGACGCTCCGAGGCGTTGCACGTCGGAGTACTCGCCACAGCAGGCGACGAAGCACGCGTAGGCGAGGCAGTGGCACTGCTGCGCACACTCGGCTGCGCCGACGAGGATATGGTGGTACACAAAGTACCCGGCGAAATGGAACTCGTGCTCGGAGCACGATACTTTGCCGAATATACCGACGTGGACGGGCTACTCGTGCTCAGCACCACAAACCCTAACCACAACACATCAGCACTCGCCGCAACAGTAGTGCAAGGAGTGAATATGATATCCATAGACTGGAACTTCCCCATAATACTCTCCTCAGCATACTCCTCAGTGGCCGAAGCCGCAGCAGCACTAATGCAAATGGTCGGACTGCAAATACTAATGGAACCCGAAATACCTAACATCACACCCGATACTACGGATATTTCGTTTAGCTAAGTTTTTGCTTTTTGTTTTCTCCGCTTTTTTTGTCGCTTTTTGTAAAAAGCTCCGCAAAAACTTTTGTACTATTAGTTTGCGTGTTTAGGAATAACTTGTAGTTATTACAAACAAAATAGAGAGATATGTTTCTGTTCAAATAAATTTGACAGCTCCATATCTCTCTATTTCATTTGTACTCTCTTCGAGAGTATCCCCTAAACCCGAAAAACCCAATCATTACACAAAGAGTCTTATCAGTTATCCCATTACTCCCATTATTCCCTAAACTCCCTAAATTCCCTAACACTCCCTATCTTCCCTTCAACTCTCTTCTTATTCCTTATACCAATAACGGTCGTGCCCGCTACTTCCGAAGCCCACAATTGGTCGTGCCCGCAATTTTGCCCGAGGCAAAGCCTCGGGACACATCCCCCGCCGAGGCGGGGGCTTGGGGGTGGGTCAGACTTGCAATTGCTTTCCCTTAGGAAAGCAGGTGTCGAGGTGGTAAGTAGAGGTAATAGGGTATCTACCTTACAAATGGTGCTGTGCAAAATGAATAAAAAAAAAAGAGCAGTATCGAACTGCTCTTTTTTTTTATCATTTTTGAGTTCAACTTCCCTTCTGGGATTAGTTATAGGTTAGCTTCAATGTCAACTCCTCGCCGCCCCAGAGTACGCCATCGTGGTCTTCGTGGCCATCAATTGTTCTATGGATGCTCTTACTTGTACCTTTCATAACAACAGTCCCGTCGCTCAGAAAGAGCGCCTGCTGACTAATCGAGGTGATGGTTATATCCCTGAAACCATAGAGATCAACCTTTGTTCCCACAGCAACATCAAGTGTCCCTTCCAGGGTTTCGGTGCTATCTTTACCACCGATATCCCACTCATAGCAACTCCACTTATACTGCAACATTTTTAAACGTATTTTTTCGTTAAAACTTAGACGCTTTTCTATTATTTTCCGAAACCACCTCAGTACGGAGGCAACGCAGTCGTGTCCCCACAAACCTTACTCAATAGGAAAAGGGTCTGTGACCCCCAAAAAGGCGTAGAGTCGAGGGAATTTTAGGCGGGCTGGTTTCTGAGGCTGCGCGCATACTAAGCGTATGTAAGCAGTCACAGAAGCCAGCCCAACACCAAATTCACCGACTATACGTCTTTTTTAGTATTCCATTTTGCTCAGGCGGAGGTAATTATTATAACGATACTTCGCATTCTCCTCTGCTGCCTTGAAGAGTTCCTCAGCCTCGCCGGGGAAGGCCTTCAAGAGCGAGGTGTAACGTACCTCCTTGTTGATAAATGCCTGGAACTTGCTCCAATCGGGCTCCTTAGAGTCGAGCACGAAAGGGTTCTTGCCCTCGGCCTCCAAGAGAGGATTGTAGTGCCACAAGTGCCAATAGCCGCACTCAACAGCTGCCTTACCGACGCTCGGGGTGCGGGACATACCGCCCTTGATACCGTGGTTGATACAGGGAGCGTAGGCGATAACCAACGAGGGACCGGGGTATGCCTCAGCCTCGCGCAGCACGCTGAGCAGCTGGTTCTGGCTTGCGCCCACCGATACCTGAGCCACATATACATAGCCATAGGTCATTGCGATAGCGCCGATATCCTTCTTGCGGATGCGCTTACCTGCCGAAGCAAACTTAGCCACCGCACCGATAGGAGTAGCCTTCGACGACTGACCGCCGGTGTTCGAATATACCTCAGTATCGATAATCAGGATATTGATATCCTCGCCCGATGCCAATACGTGGTCCACGCCACCGAAGCCGATGTCGTAGCCCCAACCGTCGCCACCGATAATCCACTGGCTCTTCTTCACGAAGAGGTCCTTCATAGCGAGCAGCTCCTGGCAGGTCTGGCAGCCGCAAGCCTCCAACATAGGCACGAGGCGTGCGCTAACCTCCTCACTCTCGATGCTGCTACCACGTTTCTCGATCCACTCCTTCATAGTGGCCTTCAACTCCTCGGAGCAGCAGTCGCACTCGGCGATAGCCTTCTCCATCAGGTCCTGAACCTTATTGCGGAGTTTCTCCATACCGAGGTGCATACCCAGACCGAACTCTGCGTTGTCCTCGAAGAGTGAGTTAGCCCAAGCGGGACCCTGACCCTTAGCGTTGGTGCAGTAGGGAGTCGAGGGTGCCGAGCCACTATAAATAGAGCTACAACCGGTAGCGTTGGCAACCATCATCTTGTCGCCGAAGAGCTGGGTGAGGGTCTTGATGTAGGGGGTCTCACCGCAACCTGCACAAGCGCCCGAGAACTCGAAGAGGGGCTGTGCAAACTGGCTACCCTTCACGGTCTTGGTCTTGTCCATCACCTGGTCGCGATAGCCAACCTTCTCGTTCATATATTTCCAATTCTCCTGCTGACCCATCTGGCTTGCCAAGGGCTTCAAAACGAGCGACTTGTTAGGAGTGGGGCAGACATCCACGCAGTTACCGCAACCCGTACAGTCGAGGGGCGATACCTGCACACGGAACTTGTAAGCCTTGGTTGCTGCCAAGCCCTGCTTGGTGAGTGCGCCCAATGCCTCTGCCTCCTCGTCGGTGAGCAGGAAGGGACGGATAGCAGCGTGGGGGCAGACGTAGGAGCACTGGTTACACTGGATACAGGTCTCTACCTGCCACTCGGGTACTGAGCTGGCGATGCCACGCTTCTCCCAAGCTGCGGTGCCTGCGTCCCAAGTACCGTCCTCGCGGCCACGGAATGCGCTCACGGGGAGCAAGTCGCCTTTGAGGGCATTGATAGGCTCAACCACCTTCTTCACGAACTCGGGCTTGCCGCTGTTGTCCTCGACAACTGCTGCCTCCTTAACCTCGATGTTGGCCCACTCTGCGGGAACTGCCACCTCGATAACCTCGGCGCCCTTGTCCACAGCAGCGTAGTTCATATTTACGATATCCTCACCCTTCTTACCGTAGGACTTGTAGATGAAGTGCTTCATCTCCTCGACAGCCTTGTCGAAGGGGATAACGCCGGCAATCTTGAAGAAGGCCGACTGCATAATGGTATTGGTACGGTTGCCCAGACCAATCTCCGATGCAATTTTGGTAGCGTTGATGATGTAGAAGCGGATATTGTTCTTAGCCAGATATACCTTCATGTGGTCGGGCAGAGCGGCCTTGATACCCTCGGCGTCGTGTACGCTGTTGAGGAGGAACGAGCCACCCTTTTTCAGACCCTTCAATACGTCGTACTTGTCAACGTAGGAGGGAACGTGGCAAGCCACAAAGTCGGGAGTGGTCACCAAGTAGGGCGAGGTGATGGGGTTATCACCGAAGCGCAAGTGCGACGAGGTGTAACCGCCCGACTTCTTCGAGTCGTACGAGAAGTATGCCTGACAGTATTTATTGGTAGTCTCACCGATAATTTTAATCGAGTTTTTGTTAGCACCTACGGTACCATCTGCACCCAGACCGAAGAATACTGCCTCGAAGGTGCCGGGCTTTGCAGTCGAAATCTCCTCACCCACGGGGAGCGAACGGAAGGTAACGTCATCGACGATACCCACGGTGAACTGATTCATAGGCTCTGCGGCTGCCAAGTTCTCGAATACTGCCAACATCTGTGCGGGGGTAGTATCCTTCGACGACAGACCGTAGCGGCCACCGATGATGAGGGGCTTGCACTCTGCGGGGATATCCTTGCAGGTAGCAAATGCCTCGACGATGTCCATATAGAGGGGATCGCCATTTGCGCCGGGCTCTTTGGTGCGGTCGAGCACGCAGATACGCTTGGTGGTCTCGGGCAGCACTGCGCCGAGGTACTTCACTGAGAAGGGACGGTAGAGGTGAACACTTACCACACCCACCTTCTGACCCTGAGCCATCAGGTAGTCAACGGTCTCTTTCAAAGTCTCGGTCACCGAACCCATAGCCACAACTACGTTCTCAGCGTCGGGCGCACCATAGTAGGTGAAGGGCTTGTAGTCGCGACCGGTGATCTTGCTAATCTGCTCCATAGCCTCAGCCACCATATCGGGCACTGCATCGTAGAAGCTGTTCGAAGCCTCACGAGCCTGGAAGTAGATATCGGGGTTCTGAGCGGTACCACGGGTTACGGGGTGCTCGGGGTTGAGGCCGCGTGCGCGGAAAGCGGCGAGTGCCTCCTTGTCGAGGAGTGCCACGAGGGCGTCGCGGTCCATCTGCTCAACCTTCTGAATCTCGTGCGAGGTGCGGAAACCGTCGAAGAAGTGTACGAAGGGAACTCGCGACTTGATGGCTACAAGGTGAGCCACACCTGCCAAGTCCATAACCTCCTGCACACTACCGGTTGCGAGCATCGCAAAACCGGTCTGGCGGGTTGCCATCACGTCTTGGTGGTCGCCGAAGATGGAGAGTGCGTGCGAAGCGAGTGCGCGTGCCGACACGTGGAATACTGCGGGCAGCAACTCACCTGCGATTTTGTACATATTGGGAATCATCAGCAACAGACCCTGCGATGCGGTGAAGGTGGTGGTCAGAGCACCTGCCTGCAACGAACCGTGGAGCGCACCGGCAGCACCTGCCTCCGACTGCATCTCAACAACTTTTACTCTCTCGCCGAACATATTTTTCTGACCGGCAGCAGACCACTCATCAACCAACTCGGCCATTGTCGAGGAGGGGGTGATGGGGTAGATGGCGGCTACTTCGCTGAACATATAGGCAATGTAGGCAGCAGCGTAGTTACCATCACAAGTGATAAATTTCTTGTTTTCCATTTGTGCTTGTGTTTGATGTATAGATTTATATACTTAATTATCAGCAGGAAGAGCATTCAGACTACTCGCAAAACGTGCTGTTATTTCGCTAACAGCCTAATACTCACCATACAAAGTTACGACTTTTTGTTGAACTATCAAATCTCGCGCCCCATTTTTCGCCACCCACCCGCCACTCTTCGCCACATCGGGGAGGGGTGATTGGCGGTTTGGGAATTATTTAGTAGTTTTGTCATCCGCAGTCGGCGCAAAAGCGAGGTGGGGGCCAAGCAGGTTTGTCACTCCTCTCCTCGTTCAGCAGAGCAGTTGCGGCCGACGATATATTTAAAGGTATAGAGATGATAGATTACGTTTCGACGATACTCCCCAATGGGTTGCAGGTGGTGGTCAACCGCGACCACGCCTCGAAGATGGCGGCAGTAACCCTGCTCTATCGGGTGGGCTCCAAGCACGAGAGTCCCGACCGAACAGGGTTTGCCCATCTGTTTGAGCACCTGATGTTCCGAGGCACCGAGCGAGTGCCCGACTTCGACGCGCCCGTGCAGGCGGCGTGTGGCGAGAACAACGCCTACACCACCGCCGACTACACCAACTTCTACATCACCCTGCCGCGCGAGAACATAGCCACCGCCCTCTACTTGGAGGCCGACCGTATGACGAGCCTCGACATATCGGCCGAGGCACTCGCAGCAGAGAAGAGCGTGGTGGTCGAGGAGTTCAACCAGCGTTACCTCAACCAGCCCTACGGTGACCAATGGATGCTCCTGCGCGGTGAGGCCTACCGTGCGAGTCACTACCGTTGGGCGACCATCGGACTCACGCCCGACCACATACGCGCCGCCTCCCACTACGAGGTGCGCGCCTTCTACGACCGTTACTACCAGCCCTCGAATGCCATCTTGTCACTATCGGCGGATATTGCTGAGGAGCAGATGATTGCGATGGCCGAGGAGTGGTTTGGCGACATACCCTCCACCCCTGCGCCACTCTTCACCCCTGCCACCGAGCCCGTGCAGAGTGCGCCGCGCCGATTGGAGGTGGAGCGTGCGGTGCCCGCCGACCAAATCTCAATCGCTATCCGTATGGAGCCACGCACCTCGCGTTGCCACTACCTCTGCGACCTACTCACCGACCTGATGGCGGGTGGTGAGTCGGCACGATTCTACCAGCGATTGGTCAAGGAGCAGCAGATATTCTCATCAACCAACGCCTTCATCACAGGCGAGGTCGATGGGGGACTATTTGTAGCCATCGGGCAGCTCAACCCCGGGGTGACAATCGAGCAGGCCGAGGAGGCGGTATGGCGCGAGTTACTCACCTTCGCCACCGAGCCCGTGGGGGCCAAGGAGCTCGAAAAGGTGCGCAACAAGTTTGAGGCAAACATACTCTTCGGCGAGCTCAACGTGATGAACAAGGCGATGAACCTCAGCTACTACGCGATGTTGGGCGATATGAGCCTGCTCAATGGCGAGGTGGCCATCTACAACTCGATAACCCCTGAGGAGATTATGGATTTCTCACAGAAATTCTTCCGTCGCGACCAGAGTACCACCTTAGTAATCAGAAGCAAACGATGAGAAAAGGAGAACACAGGGAATTGCCCGCAGTGGTACTTCCCGACACGATAGAGATAACCCAAGCAGAGGAGCACCGCGCAGCAAACGGAGTGCCCATATACGCGCTCGACTGCTCCAAGCAGGAGGTATTGCGATTTAGCTTCGTCTTCCCCGCAGGTACCTCGTGGCAGGAGCACCCCTTCTGTGCCGCCACCACCGCCAACCTGCTCTCGGCAGGGTCGCCCGACCACACAGCACACGAGATTGCCGAGGCGCTCGACTTCTACGGGTCGTGGTACGACGTGAGCGTCGATAGAGATGCCTCTGTCATCTCCTTCTGCTCGTTGCTCAAATTCCTGCCACAGACCCTCGCACTGGCCGAGGAGATACTCCTCCACCCCACCTTCCCCGAAGAGGAGGTGGATATCTACCGCACCAAGCGTCAGCAACGACTCGCAGTGGAGCGCAGCAAGCCCGACTTCTGCGTACGCGAGCTCTTCGCACGCCGACTATTCGGCTCGGAGCACCCCTACGGTCGCTCCTACCCCGCCGAGTGTTACGACACCCTGACCCGCGAGCAACTCATCGAGTTCTACAACAGCCACTACACCGCAGCAGGCAGCTTCGTAGTGGCGAGCGGCAACGTAACCGACGAGGCATTGGCAGCCCTCAAACGCATAGCCGAGGGGTTACCCAGCGCCCCCATCACACCCACCCGAGAGATACCCGCACCCGTGAGCGAAGGCTCAGTGCATCAGCCATTTGAGGGCACGGTGCAGACCTCGATACGCATCGGTCGTCTGCTCTTCCCGCGCCACCACGACGACTTTATAGGTATGCAGGTGGTGGCCACCCTGCTCGGCGGTTACTTCGGCTCGCGCCTCATACGCAACCTGCGCGAAGAGCACGGATACACATACGGTGCCTACTGCGGCGTAGTCAACTTCGACGAGGCGGGCTACCTGGCCATATCGACAGAGGTGGGCAGCGAGGTGGCCGAGGAGGCCATCAACGAGATAATGAAGGAGATAGAGCGCCTACGCACTGAGCCCGTGAGCGAAGAAGAGTTGGAAAACGTGAGGAAGATAATATTCGGCGAGGTGATGCGCATACTCGACGGCCCATTCGGCATAGCCGACGTGACAATAGAGAACATACAAAATGGCGAAAGCAACGACTACACCTCCCGTATGCTCCAAACAATCAAGGCCATAACACCCGCCGACGTGCTCGCCCTCGCACAAAAATACCTCTCCCCCACCGACCTAATAACCGTCACCCTCGGCGGATAGAGAGAGTGTTTTGTTTCTCCGCTTTTTTTTCGAGCCTTTTTGTAAAAAGGCTCCCCAAAAACTTTTGTACTATTTAGTTTGCGGATTTAGGAATAACTTGCAGTTATTACAAACAAAATAGAGAGATATGTTTCTGTTCAAATAAATTTGACAGCTCCATATCTCTCTATTTCATTTGTACTCTCTTCGAGAGTATCCCCTAAACCCGAAAAACAAAACTATTACACAATAGTCTTATTGGCTCTCCTTAATCTCACTAAATTCCCTAACACTCCCTAAACTCCCTACAAAACAATGAGAGCAGTTCGATACTGCTCTCATTGTTTCCAAAAAAGTCATATAATCGAGGGAATTTTAGGCGGAGAGTTCTTGGCGGCTGCGCAGCATACTTGACGTATGTAAGCAGTCGCAAAGGACTCTCCAACACCAAATTCACCGATTAGATGATCTTTTTTTACAGTTTTTTGCCATACGCCAAGTCCCCCGCATCCCCCAATCCGGGAACGATGTAGGAGTGTACGGTGAGTTCCTCATCGACGGTGGCGCACCACACGTGGGCGTTGCGTGGGAGGTGGGCAACAGCGTACTCCACGCCCTGCTCGCTGCCGATTACCGATGCGGCGTGGAGCACTGCGGGCTCACCGCAGCGTTCAACGAGTGCCTCGTAGCACACCACCAGCGACTGGCCGGTGGCAAGCATTGGGTCAACCAGCAGGAGGGTCTTGCCTGTCAGGTCGGGGCTGGCAACATACTCCATCTTAATCTTGAAGGAGCCATCTTTGCTATGGTGGCGATATGCCGAGATAAAGCCATTTTCGGCTCTATCGAAGAAGTTCAGAAAACCCTGATGGAAGGGGATACCGGCACGGAAGATGGTGGCAACCACCACATCGTCGCAGGGCATCATCACCACAGCCTCACCCAGAGGGGTCTCCACGGTGTTGGGCTGGTAGTTGAGGCTCTTGCTAATCTCGTAGGCCATAATCTCGCCAATACGTTCGAGGTTACGACGGAAACGCATACTATCCTTCTGGATATTCACATCGCGCAGTTCGGCCAAAAAGTTATTGACTACGCTATTCTCCTTGTCAAGAATATGTAACATAATTTATTGTAGTTTAAGGTTTTGCTAATAGAGGAAGTTGTTGAACGGGTAGCGACCCGAGTGTATCTCGCGCACCATAGCGTAGAGCGATGAGCGCAGCTCCTCGATACCTGTGCGGTCGGCCGCCGAGATGAAGATGCAGGGGGTGTTCTCCTTGGCTATCCAGCTCTTCTTGATGTCGTCGAGCGAGAGGTTCTCGCGCGTGGCGGGGGTCAGGTCGTCGGGCTCTTTTTCTATATAGGTATAGGCGTCAATCTTGTTGAAGACCAGAAATACGGGTTTGTCGCCCGCGCCGATGTCGCGCAGGGTCTCGCCCACCACCTTAATCTGCTCCTCGAAGCCCGGGTGGGAGATATCGACAACGTGCAACAGCAGGTCGGCCTCGCGCACCTCGTCGAGGGTCGATTTGAACGACTCGATAAGTTGGGTGGGCAGCTTGCGGATAAAGCCCACGGTGTCCGAGAGGAGGAAGGGGAGGTTGTCGAGCACCACCTTGCGGACTGTGGTGTCGAGGGTGGCGAAGAGCTTGTTCTCGGCAAATACCTCGCTCTTGCTCAGCAGGTTCATAATGGTCGATTTGCCGACGTTGGTGTAGCCCACCAGCGCCACGCGCACCATAGCACCGCGGTTGCTGCGCTGGACTGCCATCTGGCGGTCGATCTTCTTCAACTCCTCTTTGAGTTTGGTGATGTTGTTGCGAATCACACGACGGTCGGTCTCAATCTCGCGCTCACCAGCACCACCACGCGTACCCGTGCCGCCTCGCTGACGTTCGAGGTGGGTCCACATACCTGTCAGTCGGGGCAACATATACTCATACTGAGCAAGTTGCACCTGCGTCTTGGCGTATGCGGTCTTGGCGCGCTGCTGGAAAATTTCGAGAATCAGACGTGTACGGTCGGAGATACGACGACCCAACACCTTCTCGATGTTGCGGGTCTGGCTGGGCGAGAGCTCATCGTCGAATATCACCCAATCAATCTCGTTCTCCTCGCAGTAGTCGGCAATCTCCTGCAACTTACCCGGGCCGACGTAGGTGTTGGTCAGCGGCTGGGGGAGGCGCTGGGTGAACACCCTCACCACCTCCAAGCCCGCAGTGTCGGCCAAGAAGGCCAACTCGTCGAGCTCCTCCTCGGCAATGCGCAGGTCGCGCCTATCGCGAAATACCGACACAAGTACTGTACGGTCGGGACCGGTCTTGATAATATCCTCTTTCTTTTCTGCCATCTGCACTTTGTTTCTGCCCTACCGAGTGCAACAACTCTGCCTCAGTCGGGACTATACATCTTTAAAAAAAGCGGACACCGGTGAGGGTGACCGCTTTGTATGGTTTCCGAGCGAACTATTAGTTCTGGATACGGAAATCTACGGGAAGGATGTACTTCACACGTACGGGCTCGTTACGCTGCTTGCCGGGTTTCCACTTCGGCGAGTCGTTAACTACGCGTACTACCTCGTCGGAGAGTACGGGGTCGGGAGTCTGCAACACCTGGATGTTGGTCACGCTACCGTCCTTCTCAACAACGAACTGCAAGGTAACCTTACCCTGGATACCGTTCTCCTGAGCGATTGCGGGATAACGGAAACGACGCATCACCCACTCACGGAACTTAGTGATGTCACCACCCTGGAAGGTAGGCATCTCCTCAGCACGCATAAAGATCTCTTCCTCCTCGATCTCCTCCTCCTCAATCTCGATAGGAGCAATCTCTACGTCCTCGAAGTTGTCGAAATCTACGAAGGTAAACTCAGTCTCGATCTTGGTGTCGTTGTCCACAATCTGGAGAATGTCGGTAATCACCTGCACGGTCTGCTTCTGGGGAGGTGTCTCGGGTTTGAGCTCCTCCTGAGTGGTGATGTCCACGAGGTCCACAGTCTCCACAACCTCTACGGGTGCGAAGTTCTCAATTTTCTGCTCTTTCTGATTTACGCTGAAAGCACCGATTACAACACCCAACGCAATGATCAAACCGATCTCCAAAAAGATACCTTTTCTGTTTTGAAGGTCAACTTTGGGATTCTTTTTAAGTTCCATAAGATAGTTTTTTTATTGTTTGTATTTCAAATTATATCTAAACACACCAAAGTAGGAACCCCACCCTCGGCTATTAACAGACTGACAATCACGCGATTATCACCCATCAACCCGCCTTTCGGGAGAGATTTTAACCCACTTTGCACCACAAATATATAAACAAAAACGGAATTTTTTACTATTTACTAAATTTTTTTTCACTATTGTTTTGGTCGAAAGTGTGGTTTGGCGTAATTGATTGGCGGATTTGAGGTTGGATTGATGCAGAAAAAAGCGAGCCGAAGTGTTGCGATATATAAAATTTTCTCTACCTTTGTGGCACACAACGGGGGATTAGCTCAGTTGGCTAGAGCGCTTGCATGGCATGCAAGAGGTCACGAGTTCGACTCTCGTATTCTCCACACAAAAAAGGACACTCGGCGAGTGTCCTTTTTCTGTGGAGAATATATGGAAAGTCAAACCGGGAAATAACCGCATCTCTCTAATCACCACCTCGACACCTGCCTGCTCTGCAGGCAGGTGCGAAAGCGTTTACCCACCCCCTAAATCCCCCTCCTTAGAGGGGGACTTGCTTCTTCGGC
>JAFXAY010000096.1 GCA_017521965.1 Tidjanibacter sp.
ATTTGCATACAAAAGTAGATATTATCGGCAAATTTTGCAAATCACAAGAAAAGAAGATTTGCCAAAATACGCTAAAACACAATGTTTTGCATATTATTGGCAAATCTTAGAAAATAGGTAAAAATACCCTATAATTTACTTATCGTAAATGAGCATCACCGAGCCGAGAGTAACGAAGAAATTCGCCATTTTAGGCACTTTTATTTTTGCGCCATAGTTGGTAGCTGTTGACAAGGTTCTGCCACACCACATAGGCAGCAGGGGCAACCGATGCAAGAGGGTTGAGAAACGATTGGGTGAGCCATATTGCGAGCGCCATATTCTTCTGTCCGAGCGACTGACCACCCGCCACCTTATCGTCGAATCGGCCTCCCCACCAACGACCAAAAGCAAACTGCACCAGACAGATAACGAGTGCCGAGAGAGCCAAGGTAATCTCCACCGAGTAGTTGTCGGCAGGCTGACTGAGGATAAAGCGGGTAGTGTTGCCCATCAGGATTGTCAAGACCACCACCCAGAGGTAGAACGAGAGGTTTTGGTGGGCCTTAACAAATGCGTGAGTTCGCGGCAGGAAACGCTCAGTAAACCACGAGAATAGCAGCGGCATAAGCAGCAGCGGAGCGACACGTTTGAGCACTCTCCACAACATAGTCCAAAAGCCCATCTCCACGCCCGAACCGCCTGTCAGCGCAAAGAGCACAGGGGCACACAGAGCCACCGACATATTGCTCATCAGGATAAACGAGGTCATCGTCGTAACGTTTGCGCCAAGCATTCCACCAATCACCGCCGAGGCCATAGCAGCAGGGGCGAAGATACAGATCATCACACCTTGCGCCACCACCTCGTTGGTGCCACGCAACAGGAAGTATAGTCCCGCACCGAGGCCAATCTGGAACAGCAACAGCACCCAATGAAACCACCCTACACGCAACTCAGAGAGCGACACTCGCGAGAAGGTGATGTAGAGCATAGCAAAGATAAGATAGGGCGAGAGGAAGCTCCAACGGGCAAAGAAGCCATTGAAGAGCGCACCCACCACAATCGCCACGGGCAAGGCATAACTTCTAATCTGCGGACTCATATACAATCTAAAAAAGAGAGGGTCGAACGCTATCAACCCTCCTATAAATCAATGTATTACTTCTGACGGAAATAGATCTGCATCGGCACACCCTCAAAGTCCCAATGCTCGCGGATTTTGTTCTCCAAGAATCGGCGATAGGGGTCTTTGATGTATTGGGGCAGATTGACAAAAAATGCAAATGCAGGGGTCGGCGAGGGCAACTGCAAAGCATACTTAATCTTGATATACTTACCCTTTGTGGAGGGAGGAGGGGTCTCCTCGATAATCGGGAGCATATACTCGTTGAACTCCGAGGTCGAAATGCGCTGTGCTCTCGACTGATAGACCTTGATAGCGGTTTGGAGTACATCTAAGATGCGCTGCTTGTTGATGACCGAGGTGAAGATGATGGGCACATCATTGAACGGAGCGAGTTTCTTCTGCAAAAACTCCTTCCAATCGCGCATCGTATTACTATCCTTCTCAATCAAGTCCCACTTGTTGACCACAATCACACAACCCTTCTTGTTGCGGACAATCAGGCTGAAAATGTTCAGGTCCTGCGACTCCACGCCCTGCTGAGCATCGAGCATCAGCACACATACATCGGAGTGCTCAATGGCACGGATAGAACGCATCACCGAGTAGAACTCCAAATCCTCGTTCACCTTACCCTTTTTGCGCAGACCTGCGGTATCGACAAGGTAGAAGTCGAGGCCATATTTGTTGTAGCGGGTGTTAATCGAGTCGCGGGTAGTACCTGCGATGGGGGTAACGATGTTTCTCTCGCGGCCAAGCAGTGCATTGGTGAGCGATGACTTACCCACATTGGGACGACCCACAACGGTAATTCGGGGCAGACCCTCCTCCAAAGCGTCGTCCTTGTCGTCGGGCAGAGCAGCCACCACAGCGTCGAGCAGGTCGCCTGTGCCACTACCACTCATCGAGCTGATGCAGTAGGGGTCACCCAAGCCGAAGGAGTAGAACTCGTGTGAGGAGTAGATAAGGTCGTAGTTATCAACCTTATTGACCACCAAGAAAATCTTTTTCGACGAGCGGCGGAGGATATTTGCCATAGCCATATCCAAGTCGGTGATACCGGTCGAAACCTCCACCATAAAGAGGATAACATCGGCCTCGTCGATGGCGAGCATCACCTGTTTGCGAATCTCCTCCTCGAAGATATCGTCACTGCCGGTGCTGTAACCGCCGGTGTCGATTACCGAGAACTCAGTTCCGTTCCAATCGGTTTTACCGTAGTGTCGGTCGCGAGTAGTGCCTGCTGTCGAATCGACAATAGCTTGGCGCATACCTACCAGACGGTTGAAAAATGTACTTTTGCCCACATTGGGACGTCCTACAATCGCTACAAGTGCCATATATATTCCTCTTTATATTTTCTGTTTCGCGCGCAAAGATAGCCTTTTTTAATCAAACAGCCAACCCCAAAAATTGGCAAAAGAATACTACAAAGCCATTTATGGCCAAGTAATTGTTGTCGGGAGCCTCTACAAAGAGGTGGAGTATATATATAATATAGGTAAAAAAAGTGGCAACAAATTGATTGTTTAGAGAAAAAACTCTATATTTGTGAAAATGTATAACCTCAAAATGTAATTTCTATGAAGAAAATTTTTGCAACATTAGTTATTCTCGCTGCCGCTTCGGTATGGAGCGCACAGGCAGACAACAACCTGCCTTTCATTAAGTTCGGTGTTAAAGCAGGTATCGTTTCGGACCAGACAAAGGTTGACGGTGGCACTCTCGGAACTCTCTTTGAGGATGCAAATACCGGTTATCAGTTTGGTGGTGTAGTTCGCGTAAGCGTGCCTCTGCTCCCCATCTATGTTCAGCCTGAGATTCTCTACACAACTACCAAATTTGGTAAGGAGAGCACTACCGCTTCGGTTAGCCACATCGACGTTCCCGTACTTGTTGGTGCAGGTATCGGCATCGGCACTACCGCAAAGGTTCGCGTAAATGCAGGTCCCGTATTCAACGTTAATTCCAGCAGCAAGTTGGAGATTGGCGGTGCAAGCATCGAGGACAGCAGCGTATTCGACAAATCTATGGGTTGGACCGCAGGTGCAGGTATCGACCTCTTCGGCTTCACCATCGACTTCCGCTACAACGGTCAGTTCAAGGACAGCGAGGGCGAGTTTGTTGGTGCTACCAGCGCAGTTAAGACCAAGAATATGTCGATTAGCGTAGGCTATTTGTTCTAAGCAATCAAATTTACTTAATAACCCAAATTAATTAAACGATGAAAAAGATTCTTTTAGTTGCTCTTTCGCTTGTGATTTCGGCAGGCGTAGCAAACGCTGACAATGGTAAACGTCTGTTGCAGTTTGGTCTGCACGGTGGTCTGATTTCGACTGCTTCGCTCGACGAGGCAACCGAGGATGTTGGTCACACTTTCGAGGCTGCAAGCAGCTACTATGCAGGTCTTGCACTGAGAGTTAATGTACCTATCCTGCCTATCTACATCCAGCCCGAGTTGGACTATATGTGGCACAACTACACCAACGAGGCACTCGGTGATGAGAATAGCAAGGCTACTTTCAACACTATGCGTGCTCCCGTATTGGTAGGTATCGGTCTGGGCGGCAAGGCTTTCAAGATTCGCGCTAATGCAGGTCCCGTTTTCGACTTCGGTGCTGTTGGTGACAACAACTTCGCAGGTTGGGAGGAGTTCGGTAAGACCTTCGAGAAATCGACTATCTCGTGGACTGCCGGTGCAGGTATCGACCTGGGTAAGCTCTCCGTTGACTTCCGTTACAATGGCGACTTCGCAGATCAGGACGTTGATTTTGAGAACGCATTCGACAAGATGAACCAGCAGAGTTCGTGGTCGATCAGCCTCGGTCTGATGTTCTAATAAAAGAGACTATTAGTACTTTTCTTAAACTTCGACACCGAGTATTGTGATACAATGACAGCACTCGGTGTCGTTTTCTTTTATCAATAGGGGTGCGCTCCTACCCCAAAGCAACAAGGAGCAACACTGCAAACAACAATGGCCGAAAAGTTAATAGAGATTAAAGGCAAAGACCTATTGGAGTTCTATGGCGTTGCAAATAGCAACATCGAGCGATTAGCCTACCACTTTCCCAAACTCAAAATCGTAGCCCGTGGCTCCACAATCAAGGCGGTGGGTACCGACGAGGAGATTGAACGGTTGGAGGCAAAGCTCGCCACCCTGTTCGACTACCACGCCCGCTATGGTCACCTTTCGGAGAGCGTCATCGACCAGATGTGCGGCTCGGCAGGTGCTACGGTGAGCGAGATGGGTGTAGCCGAGAGCGATGTGATAGTCTATGGCAACAACGGCCTGATAGTCAAAGCCCGCACACCGGGACAGAAGCGTCTGGTGGAGGCCTACGACAAAAACGACCTGCTGCTGGCGATAGGCCCTGCCGGCTCGGGTAAGACCTACACTGCGATTGCACTTGCGGTGCGCGCACTCAAAAACAGAGAGGTCAAGAGAATTATCCTGACTCGTCCTGCGGTGGAGGCAGGCGAGAAGTTGGGATTTTTGCCGGGAGATATGAAGGAGAAGCTTGATCCCTATCTCCAACCACTTTATGATGCACTGAACGATATGATTCACCCTGCCAAGCTCCAAAAGTTCATAGAGGAGGGTACAGTGCAGATTGCTCCACTTGCCTATATGCGTGGTCGCACCTTGGACAACGCCTGTGTGATACTCGACGAGGCTCAGAACACCACCCTACCCCAAATCAAGATGTTTCTGACCCGTATGGGTCGCAGCGCGAAGTTCATCGTAACGGGCGACCTCACCCAAATCGACCTGCCACGTCGTACCGATTCGGGTCTTCGACACGCCCGAGCAATACTCGAAGATATCGAGGGTATCGGCATCGTCGATTTCGACAACCGCGACATCATTCGTCACCGACTGGTGAAACATATAATCGAGGCTTTCGAGAAGGATGCTCAGAAGAGAGCCGAAGAGAATAAAGAAAACAAAGAGGAGAACAAAACCGAAAACTAAAACAATAATTACTATGGACACAAACATTTCGAAACTTGCTCCCCAACCCATTTGGAAACATTTTGCCGAGATTTGCAAAATACCTCGTCCCTCCTACCACGAGGCCGAGATTAGGGAGTATCTGGTTAACTTTGCCAAGGAGCACAACTTGGAGCACTTTGTTGATGCCGGTAACAATGTGATTATCCGCAAGCCCGCCACTCCGGGTATGGAGTCGCGCAAGGGTATCGTGATTCAGGCCCACGTCGATATGGTACCTCAGAAGAACTCCGACAAGGAGTTTGACTTCACCAAAGATTCGATTGTAGCCTACATCGATGGCGATTGGGTAACAGCCGACGGTACTACTCTGGGTGCCGATAATGGTATTGGTGTAGCATCTATCCTTGCAGTGCTCGAATCGACCGACCTCAAACACGGTCCTATCGAGGCTCTCTTCACCGCAACCGAGGAGACAGGTATGGACGGCGCCTTTGGCTTGAAGGCCGGTGAGTTGAAGGGCGATATTCTGCTCAACCTCGACTCCGAGACCGAGGGCGAACTCTATGTTGGTTGTGCCGGTGGTCAGGACTTCAACGTATCGATGCCCTACAAGACAGTTGCTATCCGTAAGAAAGACTTTGCAGGCTATCGCATTGAGATTAAGGGTCTTAAAGGTGGCCACTCGGGTATCGAGATTATCCTCCAAAGAGCCAACGCCAACAAGCTGATGGCACGCACTCTGATTGGTATTCAGGAGAAGATGAACGTGCTGCTCTGCTCGATTGATGGTGGTGGTCTGCGTAATGCTATCCCTCGCGAGGCGTTTGCTACCGTGGCTGTCGATAAGGCTTTCGAGAAGAAGTTCTTGGCTGCTATCAAGCGTTACGAGAAACTCTACAACACCGAGTTCAAGGATATCGAGGATAAGATTGAGGTTAATGCTGTGGCTGTGCCCTGCCCCGCACGCTGCATCGATATTCTCGACCAGTGCTACCTGCTCGACGCTGTTCAGGCTTGT
Organism: Tidjanibacter sp.; assembly: GCA_017521965.1. GTDB lineage: Bacteria > Bacteroidota > Bacteroidia > Bacteroidales > Rikenellaceae > Tidjanibacter. Next base: position 6,082 of record JAFXAY010000096.1, read on the forward strand.
CCCAATGGTGTAATCAAGATGAGCACCTCGATGCCCGGTCTGGTACAGACTTCGACCAACCTCGCACGCGTGGTATCCGAGAAGGGTAAGTTCACCGTATTTGGTCTGATGCGTTCGTCGGTACGCAGCGAGAAGGAGGATTTGGCTCTCTCGATTCGCACCGTATTCGAGCTTGCAGGTGGTAAGGTTAAGATGGGTGGTGCTTATGATGGTTGGAACCCCAATATGCAGTCGCCTATCCTTGCCACAATGAAGGAGAGTTATAAATCGCTCTACGGTACTGAGCCTAAGGTGGTTGCCATCCACGCAGGCTTGGAGTGCGGTATTATCGGTGGCGTATATCCCAATATGGATATGATTTCGTTTGGTCCGACCATCTGCTATCCCCACTCGCCCGACGAGAAGGTAAACATCGCTTCAGTTGATAAGTTCTGGAAATATCTCTGCCACACCCTCGAAAACGCTCCCGAGAAATAGGTGAGCCTACGACCCAAACAAGAGAGAGATAAGAGAGGATGGAAGTGATTGATAAATGGTTTGCGATAGTCAACCCCATATCGGGCAAAGGTAAGGGGTTGCTCGACTGGCCTATGGTGAGTAAGTTGCTCCGTGACAACGGGATTATGCCCGACTTTGTATTCACGGAGCATCGCTACCACGCCATAGAGCTCACTGTGGAGGCCATCAGCAAGGGCTATCGTCGAATTATGGCAGTGGGTGGCGATGGCACAATGCACGAGGTGGTGAACGGTATCTTCATACAGAAGGCTGTTCCCACAACCGACATTCTCGTGGCTGCCATCAGTGTTGGAACGGGAAACGACTGGACACGTATGTATGGTATCCCTCGTCAGTATGCCGAGGCGATACAGGCTATCGTGAAGGGTCACTCCATCTTGCAGGACGTTGCAGTTGCCTCCTACTACGAGTCGCTCTACAACCAACATCGCTACGTGGCCAACAACGCAGGTTGCGGACTCGATGCAGTGGTTAATCGTCGCTGCTTCCGTATGAAGGAGCGTGGTTATCGCGGCCGACTGCTCTACTTGTGGAGTCTGGTGCAATCGGTATTCACCTATCGCTCAACGCGTATGAAGATATGGGTTGACGACCAACTCGTGTGGAACAGCAATGCGCTGAGTGCCACTTTCGGTATCGGCAAGTACAATGGTGGCGGTATGATGCAGCTGCCCTACGCCGAGCCTGACGACGGACTGCTGGACCTTACTGTAATTGGCCGACTTAGTCGCTTGGAGATTGTGCGCCACGCACACGCACTATTCAATGGTAAAATCTACGAGGTGAAGAAGGTACGCCATTGGCAAGGCCGAAAAATCCGTATTGAATCGGTGCCGACCGTGGAGTTTGAGATTGATGGCGAGCCGAGCGGCGAGCAGCCTATCGATGTGGAGATTCTCGAAAAGGCAATACACATTATCGTGTCGGAACAGTTTATCCGTCAGCGCGAAAAGAGCGCAGCAAAACAGATTAGTAAGGATTAGCTATGAATTACGAAGGATTAATACTTGGTATATCCACATTTCTTATTATTGGATTGTTTCACCCACTAGTCATCAAGGCAGAGTACTACTTTGGTGTACGTTGTTGGTGGGTCTTCCTGCTTGTAGGCATAGCAGGCGTTGCAGGCTCGCTCTTTGTGGAGGGCACTCTCCTATCGACTCTGCTCGGAGTCTTTGCCTTCTCCTCTTTTTGGAGCATTCACGAACTCTTCCAACAGCGCGAAAGGGTCCGCAAGGGTTGGTTCCCAAAGCGCGAAAAGTAATAATAAAGGGTTGCACATCAGCGCAACCCTTTATTATTTGGCAATCATTATCTCTACTTGACAGCCCAAGCAATCACTTCACGTATAAATTGGTAGCTATCTTTTCCCCACCAGCCACGCTGAGTCATAGATGCACGACCGTGTCGTTCCACCTCATCGGAACCCATAAGCAGTGCCACCATAGTTTCACCCGACGCAAACAATTTACCGCCTGTTGGAGTTACAACATATGTGGAGTGCACCCAGCCACCATCCATACAGACAGCAGCCGGTATGCCTCCTTTGACTTGGCGTCCACCGCTATAAGGAATCTCGTAACGTCCAGCAAATATCTGATTCTCTATGGAGATACCGCCACAATTCCCTTTAACACCTTGAACATCGTTACGACTTAACTCTACACCAAAGATATTTAGCGCGCGGTTGATACCAAATCGTTCAATCTCTACTCTGTGCGACTCTTCGTCAATGAAGACCACAAAACTACCTCCACGATTTACAAAGTTGACAATAGCATCGATCTCCTCATCAGTCAAATCAACCTGTAAATCTTTCTGCAATGGCGACATCATAAACACCACGTCGTAATCCTCAAAGAGGGAATCAGAAAACTTCTCATCATTAATCACAAATTCCACCCCCATTTCGTCACACATTGCACGATAATCCGGCAAGACATCGGCAGTGTAATTATTGCCTTTGCACTGCCCGTGAGCACGGTCGAATAACAATCGCTTATGGCCATAAGCAGCCATGGAGATGGTCAACATAATCAGCAATAACAATAAACGCTTTACACTTTTCATAAATATAAATTATTAATAGTAATTAGTAATAGTTTCAAAAATATAGTAACTTTGCAAACGAGAGTTGGTATATACTTTGATTTTTAGTCAAATTTAGAACATATACATCTAAATAACAAGAGGTTACAAATTAGACAGATAATCACTAATTTGTTACTAATGTTCAATAATAGTTAGTTACGATGAGAAAAAAAGATGAAGCAAATGCATTAATTGAGATTTGCCCAGTGAGAAATGTGATTGCACGTTTTGGCAACAAATGGGGTCTATTAGTCTTACTAATAATCAGCGAGGAGAGAACCATACGTTTTAACTCTCTTTCCAAGGCTATTCCCGACATTTCTCCCAAGGTACTCTCCACAACACTCAGAACACTCGAAACCGACGGTTTTGTCCATCGTGAACAGTTTGCAGAGATTCCTCCAAGAGTTGAGTATTCACTTACGGAGATGGGGCAATCAGTGATACCCATAATAAAAACCCTCACCGCTTGGGCCGAAGAGCACAAAGCACAGATAATCGAAAACAGAAATAACTAATAAAGGTAGGTTTCCGTTAAAGAAACCTACCTTCTATTATAAAGACACAGGTAGTTGGTCTATCTGCCGGCGTACATCTTCTCGTAGTACTTCTCGTACTCGCCACTTGTAACATTGTCGAGCCACTCCTGGTTGTCGAGATACCAACGCACGGTCTTCTCGATACCCTCCTCGAATTGCAGACTTGGCTCCCAGCCGAGTTCGTCTTTGAGTTTGGTGGAGTCGATAGCGTAGCGCAAGTCGTGGCCTGCACGGTCGGTAACGTAGGTAATCAGTTTCTCGCTCTCGCCCTCGGGGTTGCCAATCAAGCGGTCCACGGTGCGGATAATCACCTTAATCAGGTCGATATTCTTCCACTCATTGAAGCCACCGATGTTGTAGGTATCGGCAATCTTGCCCTCGTGGAAGATGGTGTCGATAGCTCTTGCGTGGTCAACCACATAGAGCCAATCGCGCACATTTTCGCCCTTGCCATATACGGGCAGAGGTTTACCGTGGCGGATATTGTTGATAAAGAGAGGTATCAACTTCTCGGGGAACTGATAGGGACCATAGTTATTCGAGCAGTTGGTCACGATAGTGGGCAGACCGTAGGTGTCGTGGAAGGCACGCACAAAGTGGTCGCTCGATGCCTTACTTGCCGAATAGGGGCTATGGGGGTTATACTTGGTATCCTCGTAGAAGAAATCTTTACCGTAGGCCATATGGTGCTCACTCGACGAAGCGGTAGTGGTAAATGGAGGCTCAACACCCTCGGGGTGAGTGAGTTCCAATGCGCCATATACCTCGTCGGTCGAGATGTGGTAGAAGCGTTTACCCTCCCACTCACCGTTCCAATACTCCTTAGCAGCCTGCAAGAGGCTCAGAGTACCGAGCACGTTGGTCTTAGCGAAGGTGAAGGGGTCTTTGATGGAGCGGTCAACGTGGCTCTCAGCAGCCAGATGGATAACACCATCAATCTCATACTTACGGAAAATCTCCATCACCTTATCGATGTCGCAGATATCGCAACGCTCGAAGAAGTAGTTGGGTTTATCCTCGATATCGGAGAGATTGGCAAGGTTACCCGCATAGGTAAGCTTGTCGAGGTTTACAATACGGTAGTCTGGGTACTTGTTAACAAACAGACGTACAACGTGGCTGCCAATAAAGCCTGCACCACCGGTAATCAGGATGTTTTTACTCATAATAATACGTTTTTAGTTCGAGGGTAACTAATTATTCTCTATTTTGCTATCAGCGATTTGATATTCTCAATCAGCATACCTACTGCCACAGAGTTGAAACCGCCTTCGGGGATAATCACGTCGGCATACTTCTTCGAAGGCTCAACAAACTCTTCGTGCATTGGTTTCACAGTGTCGATATACTGATTAATCACCGACTCCATAGTTCGGCCACGCTCCTGCACATCGCGCAGAATACGACGCGCCAAACGCACATCGGCATCGGTATCTACAAAGACCTTGATATCCATCATATCGCGCAAATCCTTATTCTCGAAGATGAGGATACCATCGACAATCACCACTCTCGAAGGCTTGACATCAACCCACTCGTCGGTACGGTTGTGCTCCACAAAGGAGTAAACGGGGTGCTTGATAGGCACACCACTCTTCAAGGCTTTGAGGTGCTCCACCATCATATCGGTATCGAAGGCCTGCGGATGGTCGTAGTTGAGTTTGCAACGCTCCTCGTAGGTGAGGTTAGTGTAGCCTTTGTAGTAGTAGTCGTGGCAGAGGGTCACAACGTCGCTCTCGGCAAAAGCCGATTGCAGGCAACGCACCAAGGTACTCTTACCCGAGCCCGTACCACCTGCTACGCCGATAATTGTTACTTCCATTGCTGATATAGTTTTCTGGTTAGTATTTCACTCTTATGCGTCGATATTAGCATACTTAGCGTTGCGCTCGATGAACTCCTTGCGAGGCTCAACATCGTCGCCCATCAACATCGAGAAGATACGGTCGGCTTCGGCAGCGTTCTCGATGGTCACCTGACGCAGGATGCGGGTTTCGGGGTCCATAGTGGTCTCCCAGAGCTGCTGTGCATCCATCTCACCAAGACCTTTGTAGCGCTGCACGGTGTAGCCTCTGCCGCTCTCGGCGATGATTGCATCGCGCTCCTCGTCGCTCCAGCAGTAACGCTTCTTATTGCCACTCTTCACACAATAGAGAGGAGGTGTAGCGATATAGATATGGCCAAGCTCGATGAGGTCCTTCATCTTGCGGAAGAAGAAGGTGAGCATCAGGGTAGCAATGTGACTACCATCGACATCGGCATCGGTCATAATGATAATCTTACCGTAGCGCAACTTCTCGATATTGAGAGCCTTGCTGTCCTCCTTAGTACCAATCGACACACCAAGTGCGGTGTACATATTGCGGATCTCCTCGTTCTCCAACATACGGTGGTCCTGAGCCTTCTCCACGTTGAGAATTTTACCACGCAGAGGCATAATAGCCTGATAGGTACGGTCGCGGCCCTGCTTTGCAGTACCACCTGCCGAGTCACCCTCGACGAAGAATATCTCAGCCTTGTCGCGCTCTCTCGACGAGCAGTCGGCCAACTTACCGGGCAGACCCGAGCCCGAAAGCACGGTCTTGCGCTGTACGAGTTCGCGTGCGTGACGAGCAGCGTGACGAGCAGTAGCAGCCAAAACTACCTTATCGACAATAGCCTTTGCATCTTTCGGGTGCTCCTCCAAGTAGAGGGTCAGCGCCGAAGCGATAGCCTGATCCACTGCGGGAGCCACCTCACCATTACCGAGTTTGGTCTTGGTCTGACCCTCAAACTGAGGCTCAGCAACCTTCACCGAGATAACAGCGGTCAGACCCTCACGGAAGTCGTCACCATTAATCTCAAATTTGAGTTTGGCGAGCATACCCGACTCCTCGGCATATTTCTTCAAGGTACGGGTCAATGCACGACGGAAACCGGTCAGGTGGGTACCACCCTCGATAGTGTTGATGTTATTAACGTAGGAGTGAACATTTTCCGAGAAACTATCGTTGTACTGCATAGCCACCTCCACGGGGATACCCTTCTCCTCAGTTTCGATGTAGATGCTGTGCTCGATAATAGCGTTACGATTGGCATCGAGATACTCCACAAACTCCTTCAAACCCTCCTCCGAGTAGAAGTGGTTGTGCAGAGGTTTGCCCTCCTCATCTACCTCACGCATATCGGTCAGATGGAGCGACACACCCTTATTGAGGTAGGCAAGTTCGCGCAGGCGGGCAGCCAAAACTTCGTAATTGTATATAGTTTCAGTAAAAATCTCATCATCGGGCTTAAAGGTGATAGTGGTACCAGTGCGATTGGTCTCACCCACAATCATCAACTCCGAGGTGGGAGCACCCTTGCTGTAAGTCTGGCGGTAGATTTTACCATCGCGATGCACCTCTGCTATAAGTTTATTGGAGAGAGCATTCACACACGACACACCTACACCGTGCAGACCACCCGACACCTTATAGGAGCCTTTGTTGAACTTACCACCGGCGTGGAGCACAGTGAGCACCACCTCCAAAGCCGACTTACCCTCCTGCTCGTGCATATCGACGGGGATACCACGACCGTCGTCCTCGACAGTGATAGAGTTGTCGGTATTGATAGTCACGTTGATATCGTGGCAATAGCCTGCCAGAGCCTCGTCGATAGAGTTATCGACTACCTCATATACCAAGTGGTGCAGACCGCGAACACCGATATCGCCAATATACATAGCAGGGCGCTTACGCACTGCTTCCAGACCTTCCAAAACCTGAATACTCGACGCCGAGTACTCTTGCTGTTTTTTCTCTTCCAAATTTTCCATCTTTTATTTATGTGTTTTACTCTTCTCTATTCTACTCGCCAAACAACTGCTTAACATCCAACTCCTCGATGTGTCCCTTTGCGAAACGGATTGTTCGGGCAGGGAAGAGTTCGAGGTTGGATATGTTGTGAGTTGACATAATGATAGCGCAACCGCTTCGTGTAATACGACGGAACAGCTCCATAATCTCGTCCGACGATGCAGGGTCGAGGTTACCGGTAGGCTCATCTGCGAGGATAATTTTAGGGTCGTTCACCAAGGCACGAGCAATGGTCAGTCGTTGCTGTTCACCACCCGAGAGTTCGTAGGGCATCTTGTAGGCTTTGTGTTGCAGGCCGACAACGCCCAACACCGACTCGATACGCTGACGAATCTTCACCTCATCGCGCCAACCTGTGGCACGCATAACGTAGTGCAGATTCTGGAAGGCGTTTCTGTCGGTCAGCAACTGACAATCCTGAAAGACGATACCGATACTGCGACGCAACTGCTGGATATCTTTGCGGCGAAGTGTGCGCAGGTCAAATCCTGCAATCTCACCCTCGCCCTCCAAGAGTGGCAACTCGGCATAGAGAGTGCGGAGCAGCGAACTCTTGCCACTACCCACACGACCGATAAAATAGACCATCTCGCCCTCGCTGACGGTCAGATTTACATCCGACAACACCTCCTCGCCTCGTCTGCGTGACGAGCGCGACCAAGGTGTCTGCGAGTGGAAAACACTCACTCCGCGAAGACGAATTACACTCTCTTTCTCGTTCATTTTTGGTGAATCACTAAAAACAAACAAAGATACAAATTCTTCTCGAAATATACACCAAAAAAACGTAGTAAAAACGCCCTAATTATTAGAGTTTTTTTACTACGTAAAAAAAGATTGACCCAAGTCGGTCGGAAACTACAAGAGCCCCACCCTCTTTTGCGACGCCTCAATACTGCGAGCAATCTCCTCGGCCGAGAGCGACGAATCGCCAAGAGCACCGGAGAGGTATTGGTCGTAGGAGTACATATCTACCATACCGTGGCCCGAGAGGTTAAACAATATAGTCTTCTGCACCCCCTCCTCTTTGGCTTGGAGCGCCTCGCGGACAGCCACAGCAATAGCGTGTGCCGACTCAGGAGCAGGCACAATGCCCTCAGTACGGGCAAAGGCCAAAGCAGCCGCAAATGTTTCGAGTTGGTCAACCGATTGAGCCTCGATAAGGCCATCTTTAAGTAGTTGACTTACAGTACTTCCCGCACCGTGATAGCGCAGACCGCCGGCGTGAATATCGGCGGGGTGGAAGGTGTGGCCGAGGGTGTACATCGGCACCAGCGGGGTGATACCTGCCGAGTCGCCAAAGTCGTAGCAGAGTTTTCCGCGAGTCAGTTTCGGACACGATGCAGGCTCCACCGCCACAATGCGCATCTTTGCCCCCTCGGTCAAGTTCTTACGCAGGAAGGGGAAGCCCAGACCCGCAAAGTTACTACCACCACCAAAGCAACCAATAACAACATCGGGCATCTCCCCTGCCATCTCCATTTGCAGCACAGCCTCCTCGCCGATAATGGTCTGGTGGAGCACCACGTGGTTCATCACACTACCCAGACAGTAGCGGGTGGTTTCGGGGTTCTTGATTGCCAACTCTACCGCCTCCGAGATAGCCATACCGAGCGTTCCCGAGCAATCAGGCTCTTCGGCAAGCACCGAGCGACCATACTCGGTCAGCTCACTCGGCGAGGGGACAACATTGCCACCCCACACGTTCATCAGCAACTTACGATAGGGCTTTTGATTGTAGCTCACCCTCACCATAAATATCTGAGCTGTCTGCCCGAAGATATTGGTGGCGTGGGCCAAGGCTGTACCCCACTGACCGCCACCTGTTTCGGTAGTCAGGTGGGTGATGCCCTCAATGTGGTTGTAGTAGGCCTGCGGAATCGCGGTATTGGGCTTGTGCGACCCCACGGGCGAGGTACTCTCGTTCTTGAAGTAGATGTGAGCGGGGGTATCGAGCAACTTCTCCAACCCGTACGCTCTAACCAGCGGAGTGCAACGCCACAAACGATAGAGTTCTCTTACTCGGTCGGGTATCTCGATAAAACGCTCGGTCGAAAGTTCCTGCTCGGCAATGGAGCGGGCAAAGATATGACTGAGGTCATCGACCGTAACGGGCTGATGACTTTTGGGGTCGAGCAACGGAGCAGGACGGTTGGGCATATCGGCCACAACATTATACCACGCACTGGGTATCTGCTTGTCGCTTAGGAGAAACTTCTTTTCGTTCATAACTGCACTCTGTTAATTTTGAAACTGATATAAAAAAAAATGACCGCTGCTTACACTATGTAAACAACGGGCCAACACAAATCTAAATACCACTATACGCAACCTTCCACGCTCATTGTTTACATCTCCGACAATGTGCGCCACCACCAATAGGTATTACGAAGGTTGTTCTGCATAAAAATTGCTTTCTCTCGTATAGTTTACACAAATATAGGAATTATACTCCAAACCAACAAATTTTTATTCATCATTTTTCACACCTATTTCTAAGAAACATCCTATCTTTGCCACTACTAAACGTACGATTATGGTAATTCCGATACTGCTACTCACCATCGCCCTGCTCACAGCATCATTTATAATAGTCTGGCGCAGAGATATATACAAAAGAAGCAAGAGTGTCCGCCAAATATACAAATGTGGCGCTTGGTTTCTGCCGAGCGTTATTGTGGCCTACATACTTTTTGGTCTTATCCACAAAGGTCCGATGCCCCATTGGTTTAATGCAGCGTTGGCAATCTACATTTTACTCTTTCTGCTCATCACCGTTTGGGTGGTCACCTACGCCATCGGGCTGCTGCTCGACACAAAGAGGAGCCGATGGTGTTGGCGTACAGTTGCAGTAGCGCTGAGTGCGCTCATTACACTCGTTGTGCTCTATGGCTCGCTATGGGAGCGAAAACAGCTGAGGATAGAGGAGGTTGAGTTGTCATACAACAATCTTCCCGCGGGATTCGACGGTATGCGTATTGCGCTCTTCTCCGATGTGCACCTCTCCTCGATGTATGGCAGCCACCGCATGGTGGAGAAGATGACCAACAAAATCAACGCTCTCGATGCCGATATTGCCATCTTTGCGGGCGACCTTGTGACAGGCACCACCGAGGAGCTGACACCCGAATTTGCCGACCTGCTCGGCTCTATCACTGCTCGATATGGGACTTACTCCGTGCTCGGCAACCACGATATGGGTATCTATGGCGACACCCTGCGAGTGCCACGCGCTACTGCCATTAAGGAGCTGACCGACAAACAGCACAAAATGGGTTGGCACTTGCTACGCAACGAATACCGACTGCTGACCGCCGACAATGGCGACCAGATTGCACTTGTAGGCGTGGACTACCCAGAGGAGATACTCGAACACAGCCACCGCTCACCCGAACTCGCTGAGGACTACGACGGAGTATTCTCCACCCTGCCCGACTCACTCTTCCGCATCACAATAGCCCACGCCCCGCAGATGTGGGACGGACTGAGGGAGTTGGCGCGCCAGGATTTGACCCTCTCGGGCCACGTTCACTCTATGCAGATGAAACTCTTTGGTGTGTCGCCCGCCCAACTCTTCTATAAGCGTTGGAGTGGCCTCTACGAGGAGAACGTGGAGCGCCTCTACATCACCGACGGTATCGGCAGCGTCGTCGTCCCCGCCCGCATCGGCGCCCCACCAGAAATCACGCTCATCACACTGAGGAGTAAAAAATAGTTGTTTTTACAATTGGTGATTGATAGTTTACTTAAAAAATGATATTTTTGCCTTATAAATAAACCAAATCAGCCTATGGAGAAATAGCGTATAGTGATACGCAGACTTTAAACATACTGGAAAAGCGTTTTTAGTTTTATTCTGTCTACTCAGAAGTTTGGCGACTTAAATAGATTGGCAGGAATAATGCAAAAATGCTCGTGCACTTCGCGCGGGCTTTTAGTTATTCTGTCAATCGGGCATCGCCAAACGCCTTGGGTAGAGAATACTAATTGCACCGCGTTTTTTTGTCTGCGTATAAACAAATTTACCTAAGGTGCAACACTTAACATAAGCAACAGACAATTAGCCATTAACAGAAATGAAAAAAGTATTACTAATTCTATTTACAATTTGCGCAGTACAGACCGCCAAGGCTCAATATGGTTGGTATATGCCAATGCCAGATCCGGCTTCTTTCGCACAACAGTATATGAACCAATACAACAATCCTACAGAACCTTGGCTCCAACCCTCAGATCCGAATGCAACATTTGACTACTCTGGATGGATTAACAATTTACCAGCATTACCCTATGTAGAGCCAACACCCAGCTCAAATCCTACACAAAGTTCCACACAAGGCACTAACCACAACCACAACAATCAGAGGCCTAAGGATTGCCATATGTGCTATGGCCTTAAAGTATGCCAGACTTGTAATGGCAAAGGTTGGTTTTACAGTCAATTTGGCACTGACAAACTAGATTGCCCTAACTGTACAGATGGAAAATGTTCAGCATGTGGAGGTAAAGGTCATCTATGATAGATAATCACTCCACCAAATAACAGAGGAACTCCAAAAAGGAGTTCCTCTGTTATTTGGTGGAGCCGGAGGGAATCGAACCCTCGTCCAAACAGGCAGCCCAAAGGCTTTCTACACGCTTAGCCAACCTTTAATCCTTCTCCTGACGCACGGTAGGCGGCAACCAAACATCAGTCCCAGTCTTTAATTTCTAACCCTCAGGCCAAGACGCTCCTTCGGGCGAGCCTTAAATTGATGATACCCCGTTGCCAACGACAGAAAAGGCGGGTGTCAGAGGCGGGATACTCGTTTCCGCACCAGCCTTGGGCGCAGAAATTAAGCTAATTTTCCTTGAAAATTAAGCAGCGAGTGCGTAGCTATTATTGCCAATTAATTTTTTGGACATTCAGTTTAACGAGCCTCCATCCAACGCTCGACGTGCTTACCTTCCAACTGTCCCTGCTGTCAAAACCGGTCGGCCCCTTGGTGGGGACAATCACTTTGCAGTGACGAAAAGTGTGTGCAAAGATAGCAATTTTTATTCCAATCGCAAAACAAACCTACCTACCCAGCAACTTGGCGATAGCCTTGTCGGCTGCGGAGAAGTCGAACTCTTTGATGCGCTGGTGCATTAGGCGGGCAATCTCCTTGTTGCACAAATTGCCGATACTACCCTCGTGGGTGTGAGTCACTGCCCTATCGGCAACAAAGTTGCCATCGGCAATCTCGGCAGCCACCTGCTTGTAGGCATCGCGGAAGGGTACGCCCTGCTGCACAAGTTGGTTGACGCGCTCCACGCTAAACATAGCATCGTAGCGCGGGTCGGCAGCAGCCTCGGCATTGACCTCAATACGTGCAGCAATATACTCGGTCATACGCAGCACCTCGTCCATCGTATCGAGGGCAGGGAGGATAATCTCCTTGATGAGTTGCATATCGCGGAAGTAGCCCGAGGGGAGGTTTGTCATCACCGAGCCTATCTGCTGAGGCACAGCCTGCAACATATTACACTTACCGCGCAGGAGTTCAAAGACATCGGGATTCTTCTTGTGGGGCATAATACTTGACCCCGTGGTGCACTCCTGAGGCAGTCGCACAAAGCCGAAATTCTGCGAGTTATACAGGCAACCGTCCATAGCAAACCTACCTACGGTAGAGGCGATAGCCGCCACTGCATAGGCCACATTGCGCTCCACCTTTCCTCGACTCATCTGCGCTGCCACCACATTATAGTTCATCGACTCAAAGCCGAGCAGTCGGGTGGTCTTCTCCCTATCGAGCGGGAACGACGAGCCATAGCCCGCAGCCGACCCCAGAGGGTTGCGATTTACACCACAATCGGCACCATAGAGAATTGCAAGGTCATCGACAAGGCTCTCAGCATAAGCACCAAACCAAAGGCCAAACGACGAGGGCATAGCCACCTGCAAATGGGTGTAGCCAGGCAGCAGGATATCCTTGCACTCCTCGCTACGACGTTGCAGAGTGTCGAACAGACGCTCCACACCCTCCACCAAGCCACGGATACGATCGCGGAGCAGGAGTTTCATATCGACCAACACCTGGTCGTTACGCGAGCGGCCACTGTGTATCTTCTTACCCACATCGCCCAGACGACGGGTGAGCAAGAGTTCCACCTCACTGTGAACATCCTCGATGCCCTCCTCAATCTCAAACTCGCCACGCTCAATCTCTGAGTAGATATTTCTGAGTTCGGCACTCAGCACCTCGTACTCTTCGTCGGTGAGCAGGTCTATCGAGGCGAGCATACGGATATGAGCCAGAGAGCCCAGCACGTCCCACGGAGCAAGAAAGATATCCAATTCTCTGTCACGCCCGACAGTAAATTCTTCTATAAATTGGTCGGTATCAAAACCTTTATCCCAAAGTTTCTTCATAGTATGCACAAAAAATTCTATAAACAAAAACCGTCGAGCAGAGAGATGTAGAACTCCACAGCGTGTTCTATCTCGCTCAGGTAGATATACTCATCGGCAGTGTGTGAGCGGCTACTATCACCAGGGCCCATCTTAACCGAGAGCCACGGAATAACCGCTTGATTTGAGGTAGTGGGCGAGGCAAATGCCACTCCGCCCAACTCCTCAGCCCGCTTCACAATGGGGTGCTCGGGCGATATGGCCGACGAGTTCAGACGGAACGAGCGTGGCACTACCTCCGAGCGTACGTTTCGACAAATCTCCTCAAAAATCTCCTGATTATCATAGAGTTCATTAACCCTCACATCGACCATCATACGACACTCGGCAGGTACTACATTGTGGAGTGTTCCGGCATTTATACCCGTCACGGTCATCTTCACCTCGCCAAGCAGTGGCGACACTCGCTCGAAGCGGTAGTTACGGAACCACTCCAAGTCGGCCATCGCCTCATATATCGCATTGATACCCTCGCCACGTGCAGCGTGTCCCGCCTTACCGTGGGCGATACAATCAATCACAAAGAGCCCCTTCTCGGCAATAGCGGGATTCATACCCGTAGGCTCACCCACTATCGCCAAATCGACACGACCCACTTTATCGACCACACTCTGAATACCACCCGGGCCTGTATTCTCCTCCTCGGCAGAAGCAAGCCATATCAAGTTAAAAGGCTGAGTCACAGAGGTCAGCGCCACAAATGCCGCCAACATACTCACCACACTGCCACCCGTGTCGTTACTGCCCAAGCCATAGAGTTTGCCATCGACGATGGTAGGCTGGTAGGGATCGTAACTCCAACTTGCCGAGGGGCGCACGGTGTCGATATGGGCATCGAAGAGGACGGTAGGTCGCTCCTCGGAGTAGTCGGGACTGACAATCCAAAGGTTATTACCACTACGCTGTGGCTCAAAGCCAAGCGAGCGCACATACCCCTCCAAGAGGTCTGCCACGCCCTGCTCTGCTCCACTCTGCGAGGGTATTTTTATCATTTCACACAACAAGTCAATAGCCTGCTGCGGAGTCATCTTTGCTCTATCCATATCTACTTGACTATCAACGTGCCGCTATCCAAGTGGTCGGTATCGGTAATTCGTACCGCCTTGACACCCGAGGCAATCATCGAAAAGGCGTTATCGAGTTTGGGTATCATCCCCGAAAATATCTTTCCTTCGCCCTTCATCTGCTCGTATAGCGCTCTATCTATCTGAGGTATAACACTTTCGGGGTCATCTACATCGAGCAGTACTCCGGGCTTATCGAGGCACATAACAGCCTCGACCTCTGTCCTATCCGCCATAGCGATAGCCACCGCAGCAGCCACTGAGTCGGCATTGGTGTTGAGCAACTCGCCCCCCAATGAGCAGGTAATCGGACTCAGCACGGGACAAATGCCCTTATCGAGCAGGTCGGAGAGCACATCGGCATCGACGCTATCGACATCGCCCACAAAGCCCCAATCAATCGCACCCACAGGGCGACGATGGCTGACAACTACACCCATATCGCACCCCGAGAGGCCGCAAGCACGCTTGCCGAGCGACGAGAGAGCAGCCACCACACGCTTATTTGCCAAGCCTGCGTATGCCATCACAGCAAGTTCCAAAGTGCGCGCATCGGTGATGCGTCGTCCCTCGTGCATACGCTGTTCCACCCCCAACTCCTTTGCAAGTTGAGTAGCCAGCGTACCGCCACCGTGGACAAGCACAAAAGGCTCGTTGCCAAGGCCTACAAGAGCACCGACCACCCTTTCGAGAGTGGCCTGATTCTCAATTAGTTTACCACCTATTTTTATTACCTTCATCAGAATTTCGATAGAGTATTGCGGAGTGCCTCCAAAAGCAAATCACACTCCTCGCGGTTTACACACAATGGGGGTAGCAATCGCAGAGTATTACTACCGCTATATCCTGTCATTATGCCATAGTCGGCAAGCAGTTGTTTACGGAATAGGCCTTGCGCTACGGGCAACTCCACACCAATCATAAGTCCGCGTCCGCGCACCTCGCTGATGCCCTCCATCTTGCTTATCTCACCAATCAGATACTCTCCCAACTTGGCGGCATTCTCCACCAACTTCTCGTCGCGGATAACTTCCAACACTGCCAATGCAGCCGAGCAAGCCAGATGACTACCACCAAAGGTTGTTCCGAGCATACCTTTGCGCGCCTCGATGTGGGGAGCAATCAGAATACCTGCCACGGGGAACCCATTACCCATACCCTTAGCCATTGAGATAATATCGGGCTTTACACCGCTATATTGGTGCGCAAAGAACTTACCCGAACGACCATAACCCGACTGCACCTCGTCGAGGAGGAGCATCGAGCCATACTTGTCGCAAATAGCGCGCGCACCTGTCAGGAACTCATCGCTCGCCACACGGATACCGCCAACGCCCTGAATACCCTCAATCATCACTGCCGCAACATCGCCCACAGCAACCTCGGCTTCGAGAGCCTCTAAGTCGCCAAGAGCCACAAACGACACCTTGTGTCCACAATTTACGGGGGCTTGGATTGAGGGGTTGTCAGTAACAGCCACCGCCGCACTTGTACGACCGTGGAACGCTCCACGCATAGCCACCACCCTATCGCGCCCCGTCACAAATGAGGCCACCTTCAAGGCATTCTCGTTAGCCTCGGCGCCACTATTGCAGAGGAAGAGGTTGTAATCGGGGTAACCCGACACCTCGCCCAACAACTGAGCCAACTCGCCCTGCAACGGATTTTGCACTGCATTGGAGTAGAATCCTATGCGCGATAGTTGCCCCGCGATGCGCTCAACATAGTGAGGGTGAGAGTGACCGATGGAGATAACAGCGTGGCCACCATAGAAATCGAGATAGCGCGAGCCATCGGCACCCGTGAGCCACAAACCGTGGCCCTCGGTAGGCTCCACATCCATCAGCGTATATACATCGAAAAGTCCCATAGAATTATCGCTTAAAAACCGACCGCTTTGAGTCGGAGTCCGCACATCTCGTCGAGTCCGAACATCAAATTCATATTCTGCACTGCCTGACCCGATGCACCTTTGAGGAGGTTGTCTATCACCGAGGTAATCAGCAACTTATCCCCCTCTTTCTGTACCGAAATCATACAGAAATTAGTACCCACCACCTGCTTCATATAGACAGGCTTATCGCTCACAAAGGTAAAGGGAGCATCGGCGTAGAAGTTCTTATAGAGCCCTCTCACCTCCTCCTCGGTCATCTCACTACGCAGCACCACATCGGCCATAATACCGCGAGTGTGGCAGCCACGCACGGGCACAAAAGCGAGGTCGGTGGTAGAGCCTGCCGCCGAGAGTGTTTCGCCAATCTCGGCGAGGTGTTGGTGGGTAAAGACCTTGTAGTTCGACAGGTTGCCGCTACGGTTGCTGAAATGGGTGTCGTGGGTGGGTTTCTGACCTGCACCCGTGCTACCCGTCATCGCCACCACCGTCACCTGCTCGGGCAGAAGCCCCGCAGCAGCAAGTGGCAGGAGTGCCAATTCGATAGAGGTGGCAAAGCAACCCGGATTGGCCAAGCGCGAACAACTACGGATAGCCTCTCTGCGCAACTCGGGCAGGCCATATAGGAAGCCATTGGAATCAGCCTCCAAGCGGAAGTCGTTACCGAGGTCGATAACCTTCACTCTCTCAGGCACATCGTTCTCGGCGAAGAACTCCAACGAGTGACCGTGACCCATACAGAGAAAGACCACATCGACCTGCTCGAACTCAATCTTCTCGACAAACTCAATCGGCCACCACACCAAGTCGGTGTGGACACTACCCACTGCCGCTCCGGCGTGGGAGGTACTCTGCACCGCCACTACCTCGGCCATAGGGTGAGCCACCAGCAATCTCAACAACTCGCCCGCAGTGTAGCCTGCGCCACCCGCAATCGCAACTCTTATCTTACCGTCAGCCATTAGAGGTCGTCATTTACCTTATTATAAATCTTCAAGGGCATCGAGAGAATCTTGGTGAAGCCCTTCACATCGTCGGCAGTCCAAGCCTTGTTATCCTCACCATAAGCAGCAAACGAGGAGTTCATCAGGTCGTGCTCCGAGGAGATACCTACCAGCGAGAAGCAGTAGGGACGGAGGGTGATATATACTTTACCGCTCACATTGCGCTGCGAACTATCGAGGAACTTCTCCACATCGCGCATCACAGGCTCCGAGTACATAGCCTCGTGGAGGAACATACCGTACCAATTGCCAAGTTGCTCTTTCCAATACTGCTGCCACTTGGTCAGGGTGTGCTTTTCGAGCAATTCGTGCGCCTTGATAATCAGCATAGGGGCTGCCGCCTCGAAGCCTACGCGACCCTTAATGCCGACAATGGTATCGCCAACGTGGGTGTCGCGACCGATAGCCCACGCCGCACCGATAGCCTCAATCTTGCGGATAGCCTCAACACCCGAGCACTGCTCACCATTGACTGCCACAATCTCACCACAGCAGAACTCCAACTCCAACTGCTCAGTACCCTCTTTCGAGAGCTGCGAGGGATAGGCGTGGTCGGGGAGGTTGGTTGCCGAGCAAAGAGTCTCCTTGCCACCCACCGACGTTCCCCAGAGGCCCTTGTTGATGGAGTACTCCATCTTGGTAAAGTCGGCCTCGAAACCGTGCTCTTTCAAGTAGTTAATCTCGTACTCTCGCGAGAGTTTCATATCACGCGTAGGGGTGATAATCTCCATCTGGGGAGCGAAGACCTCAAAAGTCAGATCAAAACGCACTTGGTCGTTACCAGCACCTGTCGAACCGTGAGCAATGGCATCGGCACCAATCTCGTTGGCATAGTTGACAATAGCAAGCGCTTGGAAAGTACGCTCCGAGCTCACCGAGATAGGATAGGTCTTGTTGCGCAACACATTGCCAAAGACCATATACTTGATACACTTCGAGTAGTAGTCACCTGTAATATCGAGATTGACGTGCTTTTTGGCGCCAAGCGCATATGCGCGTTTCTCTACCGAAGCCAACTCCTCAGCCGAAAAGCCGCCCGTATTGGCAAGTGCGGTATATACCTCATAACCGAGCTCTTCGGAGAGATACTTCACACAAAACGAGGTATCCAAACCTCCACTATATGCTAAAACAACTTTTTTACTCATCGTCTATTGTAATTTTCAGATTATCAAATTAATACTTACCGAACACTCTTGCCCAGAAACCGGGTTTCTTCATCGCAGCCTTCTCGGCCTCGGCACGCTTGGCAGCCTCAACGGGGTCGAAGACCATACCCGTACACAGACACTTGGTCATATTGGTACGCTCCAAAATATCGTAGTTCACACACGACTTGCAACCTGCCCAGAACTCCTCATCGTCGGTCAGTTTAGCAAAGGTTACGGGCACATAGCCGAGTTCGGTATTGATACGCATAACCTGCTCACCGGTGGTCAGACCGAAAATTTTGGCATTCGGGAAACGCTTGCGCGACAACTCAAACGCCGCCTTCTTGATACGCTTTGCCACACCCATACCACGATAGGAGGGTTTAACAATCAGACCCGAGTTGGCCACAAAGTCATCGTGTCCCCACGACTCGATATAGCAGAAGCCCACAAACTCATCGCGATTGAGTGCGATGATAGCTTTGCCTTGGTTGATTTTATCGGTGATATACTCGTCTGTTCGACGTGCGATACCCGTACCGCGTGCCTTTGCTGCTTCGTCGATAGTGTCGTTGATTGTGCTGACATAACGCAGGTGCTCCTGACCTGCCACCATTACATCTATTTTCATTTCACGATTTGAGTTAATAGTTATCTTGTTTCTCAATTTTTATGCACAAATATATGCATTAATTCTCTATATCGCCTAAATATTAACTATATTTCCTGCATATACAATGAAAAACACGCATATTTATTCGATATGCGTGCTTTTCCCTATATTAGGCTGGGACTCCTACTGATTGTACTCCTCCCAACTCTTAATCTTCAAGTTATCCACACCTCCTACGTTGCAGATAGCCTTGAAGTAGGCACCTGCCAGACGAGCATTGGTAATCAGAGGTATATTGAAGTCAACCGCCGCACGACGAATACGATATCCATTACCAAGTTCGCGGTGGGTATTGTTCTTCGGGATATTGATTACAAGATCAATCTTCTTCGAGTGGAGGTAATCCATCACATTAGGCTCCCTATTCTCGTCGGGCCAATAGAGCGTCTCTGCCTCTACACCATTTTCATTGAGGAATTTGGCGGTACCCTCGGTAGCATAAATCTTAAAGCCTCTCTCTACCATCAGGCGGGTAGGCTCCAACATATCGAGTTTCTGGCGCAGAGTACCTGCCGAAATCAAGATACCCTCAGTGGGAATATGGTGACCTACGGAGTACATACTCTTCAAAAGAGCCTCGTCGAAGTTGGCACCAATACAGCCAACCTCACCTGTCGAAGCCATATCTACACCCAACACCGGGTCAGCCTTCAACAGACGTGCAAACGAGAATTGCGACGCCTTAACACCCACATAGTCGATATCGAGGAAGGATTTGGTATAACCCTCAACCTGACGACCCAACATAATTCGGGTAGCGAGGTTGATAAAGTTGAACTTCATAACCTTCGACACAAAGGGGAAGCTTCGCGAAGCGCGCAGGTTACACTCAATGACGCTAACGTGGTTATCCTTAGCCAAGAACTGCATATTGAAGGGGCCCGAAATGTTCAACTCGCGCGCCACTGCCTTAGCAATTTTGCGAATCTTACGGATAGTCTCCATATAGATCTTCTGAGCGGGGAAGACGATAGTTGCATCGCCCGAGTGGACACCTGCATACTCAACGTGCTCGCTGACTGCATAGACCTTCAACTCGCCACGCTGAGCCACTGCATCAATCTCCAACTCCTTGGCGTTCTCCATAAACTTGGTAACCACCACGGGGTAATCCTCACTAACCTCGGCAGCCAAGTTGAGGTACTCTTCCAACTCGTCCTTACTCGACACGACATTCATAGCAGCACCCGAGAGGACATACGACGGACGAATCAGCACAGGCAGACCCACCTTGTCGACGAACTTATAGATATCGTCGAGTGTCGAAAGCTCCTGCCACTCAGGCTGCTCAATGCCGAGCATATCGCACATCTCCGAGAACTTCTGACGGTTCTCTGCGCGGTCGATAGACGCAGCCGAAGTACCGAGGATATTGACACCTGCCGAGTTCAAATCGACAGCCAGGTTATTAGGAATCTGGCCACCGGTCGAGAGGATAGCACCGTAGGGCATCTCGGCATCGATGATATCCATCACACGCTCATAGCTGAGCTCATCGAAGTAGAGGCGGTCGCAGTTGTCGAAGTCGGTACTTACGGTTTCGGGGTTGTAGTTAATCATAATACCGCGATAGCCCATCTCGCGCACCGTCTTCAATGCATTAACACCGCACCAGTCGAACTCCACACTACTACCAATTCGGTATGCACCCGAGCCGAGCACCACAACAGAGTTGTTGTCGTGGCAGAACTCGATATCGCTCTCGGTACCGTTATAAGTAACATAGAGGTAGTTGGTTTGTGCAGGGAACTCACCTGCCAAGGTATCAATCTGCTTCACACAAGGCAAAATACCAAGCGATTTACGACGCTCACGCACCTGCAATTCGCGGGCACGGTTCGAGAAATTACTCTTACGCATCGTCAGATGTGCCAACTGCCAATCCGAATAACCCATACGCTTAGCCTCCAAGAAGAGGTCGTAGGGTACTGCCTCAATAGAGTCATATACTGCCAACTCCTTGCCGAGGTTGTGGATAGCCAACAGACGCTCCAAGAACCAACGGTCAATCATTGTGATATCGTGAATCTGCTCCACGGTATAGCCCATATCAAATGCCATATCGATAGCCATCACACGCTTATCGGTGGGGTTGGACAACTCGTGAGCCACATCGGGCACACGCACATTGTTGCAGGTGAAGCCCTGCATACCCTGACCTACCATACGAAGACCCTTTTGGAGAGCCTCCTCAAAGGTACGACCGATAGACATAATCTCGCCCACACTCTTCATCGACGAGCCAATCTCCTTCGACACTCCGTCGAACTTGCTCAAATCCCAGCGAGGAATTTTACAAACCACGTAGTCGATCGAGGGCTCAAAGAAGGCGGTAGTCACCTTGGTCACAGCATTGCGAATCTCCTTCAAGCCATAGCCGAGGGCCAACTTAGCTGCCACAAATGCCAAGGGATAACCCGTAGCCTTGGAGGCCAGAGCCGACGAGCGCGACAGACGTGCATTGACCTCAATAACTCGGTAGTCCTCCGAGTTGGGGTCGAGCGCAAACTGCACATTACACTCACCGACAATACCTACGTGGCGGATAATGTTGATAGCGATAGCCCTCAGGCGCGACACCTCACGATTGCTGAGGGTCTGGCAGGGAGCAACCACAAGACTCTCGCCGGTGTGGATACCGAGCGGGTCGAAGTTCTCCATATTACATACGGTGATGCAGTTGTCGTACTTGTCACGCACCACCTCGTACTCAATCTCTTTCCAACCTTTGAGCGACTCCTCCACCAAAATCTGAGGCGAGTAGGAGAGGGCACTCGAAGCGAGTTTCTCCAACTCCTCCATATTGGCGCAGAAGCCCGAGCCCAGACCACCGAGTGCATAAGCAGCACGCACGATAATCGGGAAGCCCAACTCCTCGACCGCTGCACGAGCCTCCTCCAAGGTGTTGGCAGCAATGCTGCGGGGAGTCTTTACGTTAATCTCACGCAGACGGTTAGCAAATATCTCGCGGTCCTCAGTCTCGATAATAGCCTCGATGGGAGTACCAAGCACTCGGACACCATATTTCTCCAATACCCCACTCTCGAAGAGCTGTACACCACAGTTGAGTGCGGTCTGGCCACCAAATGCCAACAGAATACCGTCGGGACGCTCACGCTCGATGACCTTCTCGACGAAGAAGGGGGTGATGGGGAGATAGTAAATCTTATCGGCCACACCCTCCGAAGTCTGCACGGTGGCAATGTTGGGGTTGATGAGGATTGTATATTTACCCTCCTCGTGCATCGCTTTGAGTGCCTGCGAGCCCGAGTAGTCGAACTCACCAGCCTCACCAATTTTCAGCGCTCCGCTACCGAGCAGAAGCACCTTCTTAATATCTTTCAGTTCCTTCATATTGATTACTCTTCGGAGGTTTAGTTATTCATTACCTTATCCATAAACTCTACTACGATGGGATTCTCCGGGTCAATCTGGAACTGCACACCGTAGAAGGGTTTCTCCTTGTGGCGGATACCCTCGTTGGTACCATCGTTCAGATTGAGGAAGAGGGGCTCCCAACCTTCGGGCAGGCTCTTACCATCGACAGCAAAACCGTGGTTCTGCGAGGTGATGTAGCACTTCTGCTCCCCTACCCTCTCCACGGGCTGGTTGTGGCCACGGTGGCCATATTTGAGTTTATAGGTCGAAGCACCCGCCGCACGCGCCAAGAGCTGATTGCCGAGGCATACACCGAGGATAGGCTTATCCTCTTTCAGTGCCTGAGCAATTCGTTTAATCAGCACACCGCAAGTTGCAGGGTCGCCCGGACCATTGGATATCAACAGACCGTCGTACTCCTCGGCAGTGAAGTCGTAGTCCCAAGGCACACGCACCAACTCAACATCCCAACCCAGCAGGGTGTGGAGCGACGAGTTCTTCACGCCACAATCGACAACAAGCACCTTCTTGGAGCCTTTGCCATAGTGTTTCACGCTGTCGGTCGAGACCTCAGCCACCAAGTTACGCGAATTGGGGTCAACAAACTGCACGTTCTCACCCGCAAACTCAATCTTGCCGAGCATAGTACCATGTTCTCTGAGTTTCTTGGTCAGAGCACGGGTATCGATGCCGCAGAGTGCGGGTACTTTCTGCTCCACCAGCCACTCGCTAAGTGAGCGCTCAGCATTCCAATGGCTGTGAACGAGCGAATAATCAGTAACGATAAGGGCAGTACAATAAATGGCGTCCGACTCAAAATTAATCGACACGCCATCTACCACCTTCTCGTGGGGAACTCCATAATTACCTACCATCGGATAGGTAGATACCAATATCTGTCCTTTGTAAGAGGGATCGGTAAGACTTTCGGGATAGCCTGTCATTCCGGTATGGAAGACGACTTCACCCGATACCGAGGCCTCATAACCAAACGATACACCCTCATAGACGCTTCCGTCGGAGAG
The DNA here is from genome assembly GCA_017521965.1 of Tidjanibacter sp. Taxonomy (GTDB): domain Bacteria; phylum Bacteroidota; class Bacteroidia; order Bacteroidales; family Rikenellaceae; genus Tidjanibacter. Next base: position 29,692 of record JAFXAY010000096.1, read on the forward strand.
AGTTAAGCGGGCCTTCTTAAATAGTTGCATAGATAAATAATGATTATAACTAACCGCCCACAAAATTAGTATATTTTTTGGTAAATCAAAAATTAACTTTTACTTTTGCATAAATATGTAAATTTTATCGTATTATGAACAAACGCACACAACGCTTTTCCGTTATCCGTAGCATTATAGAATCGGAGCCCATATCATCGCAAGACGAACTGATTATCAAGCTAAAAGAGCAGGGCTATGAAATTACACAGGGAACTCTTTCGAGAGATTTGAAGTTTATGCACGTCGCAAAGGTGCCTCACCGCGAAAAAGGGTATATATATGTAATTCCCGACCAAATGGCGGCCCACCAGGCCGACACTCACATCTCGTCGCTAATCACCGACAACATCACCAACATCTCCTTCTCGGGCAACATCGGAATAGTCCACACCAAGGCTGGTTATGCCAATGCAGTGGCTGTGCTGCTCGAAAACAAACGCTACCCCGAGATTGCCGGTACTATTGCGGGCGACGACACCATCTTCTTTGTGCTCCACGAGGGTCAGAGCCGCAAGCGCATAGTACGCGAACTCTCCAAACTCTGTCCCAATATCGTTATTCCGCAATAATCGACCGCAATGGCAAAAACCGAAAAACAGCCCTCACTGTGGGTATCGATAATACCCATCGTAGCACTTGTTGCAATACTCACCGTAGCCATCAAGCTCTTTGGCAGCGACGCGCTCTCGGGAGCCACTCAGGTAGCCCTCTTTGCGGGCACTGCCATCTGCTCGGCAATCGCTATACTTGCCTATCATATCCCCTGGAAAAGGCTCGAAGAGTCTATCTGCACCAACATACACCACGTTGGTAGCGGCATCATCATACTGCTGCTGATTGGCGCTATTGCCGGCACGTGGATGGTGAGCGGCATAGTCCCTACCTTTATATATTATGGTCTGAAAATCCTCTCGCCCACCTTCTTCCTCTTCACCACCTGTATTATTTGTGCAGTGGTGTCGGTGATGACGGGTAGTTCGTGGACCACTATTGCTACGGTAGGTGTAGCATTTATAGGCATCGGCACAGCCCTCGGATTCAGCGCAGGTTGGACTGCGGGTGCTATCATCTCGGGCGCATACTTTGGCGACAAAATCTCGCCTCTGTCCGATACCACCGTACTCGCCTCAACAATATGCGACGTGCCACTCTTCAACCACATACGCTATATGATGATTACCACGGTGCCATCGTTCATCATAGCGCTCATTATCTTCCTCGTGGCTGGTTTCGTAATGCCACACGCGGGCGACACCTCGGTAACAGAGGTGGCAAGTGCTATCAAGAGCACTTTTAACCTCACTCCGTGGCTGCTTGTGGTGCCTGTACTCACCGCACTGCTGATTGCTCGTCGCACTCCGCCGATGATTACCCTATTCTGCGCAGCCCTTATGGCAGCCATCGCCCTGCTCATCTTCCAGCCCCACCTCTTGTCGCAGATTGGCGGCGAGGGCGCAAGGTCGGTCGTTGCAATCAAGTCGCTCTTTATCTCCATCTATGGATCTACGCAGATAGTAACGGGCAACCCCGAATTGGATATGTTGGTGGCAACCGACGGTATGAGTGGTATGCTCAACACCATTTGGCTGATTTTGTGTGCAGTATGTTTTGGTGGAGCGATGACAGGCAGCGGTATGTTGCAGCGCATTATTGCCTCGTTTGCACGCCGCCTGAACCGCACTACCTCGCTTGTGGCATCGACCACAGGAGCAGGTCTGCTCTTCAACGCCTGCACCGCCGACCAATACCTGAGCATTATCCTCACCGGCAACCTCTTCAAAGATGTCTATCAGCAGACGGGACACGAAAACAGACTGCTGAGCCGCACCACCGAAGATGCAGTGACGGTCACCTCGGTACTCTTCCCGTGGAGTTCGTGCGGTATGACGCAGGCGACAGTCTTGGGAGTGGCGACACTCACCTACCTCCCCTACTGCTTCTTCAACATCATCAGCCCGTTGATGACAATACTTATCTCAGCCCTCGGAATAAAGATTTTCCGAAACACTCCTACCGAGGCCAAATAAGAGCACAAAAAAAGAGTGAGAATCTCACTCTTTTTTTGTGCTCCTATGGTATATTATCTCGGTAAAATCTCTACTTGCAATTTAGAGTAAGCACGCTCTGCCTTGGCGAGTGCCTCCTCGATGGTGTCGGCCGAGGCCAAAATAACGCCCAAGCGACGGTGTCCCACAACCTCAGGCTTGCCGAATATGCGAATCTGCACATCCTCCTCGGCTACCACCTCGTCGAGGTTGCCAAAGACCACCTTATCGCTATCGCCCTCAACCACAATCGCTTTCGAGGCCGAAGGACGGTAGAAGCGAACAGAGGGAATAGGCAGGCCGAGCACTGCGCGTGCGTGGAGCGCAAACTCCGAGAGGTCCTGCGAAATCATTGTCACCATACCCGTATCGTGCGGACGGGGCGACACCTCGCTGAACAGCACCTCGTCGCCGCAGATGAACATCTCCACACCGAAGATACCATAGCCGCCGAGCGCACCTGTCACCTTGCGGGCAATCTCCTCCGCCTTGGCAATGGCCACCTCGCTCATAGGCTGGGGCTGCCACGACTCGCGGTAGTCGCCATCTACTTGGTGGTGACCGATAGGTTTGAGGAGTGTTGTGCCTCCCTTGTGGCGCACGGTGAGCAGGGTAATCTCGTAGTCGAACTTCACGAAGCCCTCGACGATTACACGACCCGCACCTGCACGACCACCCTCCTGGGCTATCTGCCACGAGCGCTCAATCTCCTCCTCGGAGTGACACACGCTCTGACCGTGGCCCGACGAGCTCATCACGGGCTTCACCACGCAGGGAGTGCCGACAGCCTTCACTGCCTCCTCGAACTCCTCGCGCGAAGCGGCAAAGCGGTAGGGTGAGGTGGGCAGGCCCAACTCCTCGGCAGCCAGACGACGGATACCCTCACGGTTCATAGTGAGGAGCGTAGCCTTAGCGGTGGGGATAACGTTGTAGCCCTCCTTCTCCAACTCAACAAGGGTAGGAGTAGCGATAGCTTCAATCTCGGGAATGATGTAGTCGGGTTTCTCCGCCTCGATAATCTCGCGCAGGCGTGCTCCATCGAGCATCGAGAGCACATAGGAGCGGTGGGCAATCTGCATTGCGGGTGCGTTGGGGTATTTGTCGAGTGCTACGACCTCTACGCCATAGCGCTGCAATTCGATGGCTACCTCCTTGCCAAGTTCACCCGAGCCGCAAAGCAACGCCTTACGACCTACGGGCGAGAGAGTTGTTCCAATTTTAACCACGATTGTAATGATATTTGATATTAGTAATTGTTTTCGGGATTATTCTACGGGGACAAGATAACGGACCGCCTTCCCCTCGCGGGTGGCATACTCTATTTCGCTGCGTGTGCTGCTGCCGATGTAACCGCCTACGTTGATAACAAAAATCTCGTCGGCCATATCGATTTTGCGCTTGTGCATATCGTCGAGCATCTCTTTTGTCCCCTCCGTCCACACCTCCGCATCGCCCGAGTGACCAAAGAGCCCCACAGAGATAACGATATTCCCTTGCAGCGTCAACTCCTTCTGCACACGGAGATACTCCTCCTTAAACTTCGTACTCCCACACAGCGTAATAACCTTGTACTTCCCAACCATATCTTTTAAGTTTTGTTCGGCAAAAGTAACAATTACTCTATTAATAACAAAATAGAGCAACCCTTACGAGGTTGCTCTATCAATCAATATGAGGTAATCACTACCAGATAACTACACGCTCACTCTCGGGACGGAACATCTTACCCTCGGTGATGCCGAATGCCTTGTAGAAGTCATCGACGTTCATCAGGGTAGCGTTCACGCGGTTGCGGCCGAGCGAGTGAACATCCTCCTTGGTGAGGCGGGCGATAGCCTGGTCGGTGATGTTCTGCCCCCACAAGGCAGCATAGCCGAGGTAGAAGCGCTGGTCGTCGGTGAAACCATCGATATCGGCAGGCTCCTCCTTACCCTCCAACGAGTTCTTATATGCGGTATAGGCTACACGCAGGCCACCCTGATCGGCGATATTCTCACCCAGCGAGAGAGCACCATCGGCAAATACGCCGGGCAATACCTCGATAGCGTTGAACTGCTCAACGAGCACATCGGTCTTAGCCTTAAATGCGGCAGCGTCCTCGTCGGTCCACCAGTTCGACATATTACCATCTTTATCGAACATACGACCCTGATCGTCGAAACCGTGGGTCATCTCGTGGCCGATAACCACACCGATAGCGCCATAGTTCACAGCGTCGTCGGCATTGGGATTATAGAAGGGAGGCTGCAAGATAGCGGCGGGGAAACAGATCTCGTTGGTGGTGGGGTTGTAGTAGGCATTTACGGTCTGGGGGCTCATAAACCACTGGTCACGATCGACGGGTTTGCCCACCTTGGCCATATTGTCGCGGGTGTACCACTCACTTGCGCGCTTGCGATTCTCGTAGTAGCTCAGAGTGGGGTCAACCTGCAACTCGGAGTAATCTTTCCACTTGTCGGGATAGCCAATCTTCACGGTGAAGTTAGCCAATTTCTCCTGTGCCTTGGCCTTGGTCTGGTCGCCCATCCAGTCGAGAGCGGCGATGTGCTGACCGAGTGCGGTCTGCAAGTTGCCTACCATCTCCAACATACGCTCTTTGTCCTCCTCGGCGAAGTACTTAGCAACATACATTTCACCTACTGCCTCCGAAAGGAGCGAGTTAGGCACTGCCATAGCACGTTTCCAGCGAGGACGCTGCTCCTGCTGACCCGAGAGGGTACGCTCGTAGAACTCAAACGAGGCGGTCACAAAGTCATCGCTCAGCGACGATGCAGCACCATCGACCAAGTGGGCGAGGAGGTAGTATTTCAGGTCCTCAACGGGCGCCGAGGCAATCAGCTCCATAGTAGCGTCGAGTGCCGAGGGCTGACCAAGGATAATCTTGTCGAACTTGCCTGCACCCATACCTGCGAAGTACTTATCCCAATCGATAACGCTGTACTTAACCTTGAAGTCGCTCATACTCATAGGGTTGTAGCTGCGGGCCACATCTCTCAGCTCCACATTGCTCCAAGCAGCCTCAGCCAGCGCATCCTCAACACGCAGGTCGGCATCGATAGCGCGGAGAGCATCAGCCTCCTCCATACCGATAAGATGGAAGATGGTTGCAAGGTATTGCTTATAGGCCTCGCGGATATGCTTATTGGCAGGGTCGATGTAGTAGTCGCGCTCACCCATAGTGAGTCCACCCTGCTGGATATACATCACATTGTTGCGGCTATCCATCATATCGGCATCAACACCCACACCGAAGAAAGGCGAGCCATTGGAGGCGTGCATACGATAGATCTCGGCCAGCACCTCCTCGCGCGAATCTATTGCGAGGATATTCTCTACATAGCTCATAATAGGCTCTGCACCCTCGGCATTTAGACGCACCGAGTCAAGACCGAGCTTGTAGAGGTCGCTAATCTTCTGCTCCACGCTGCCGGCCTCGGCCTTCGAGGTAGCCATCGCCGAGAAGAGGTCGTTCAGACGAATCTCGTTCTGCTCGCGCAACACATCGAACGAGCCATAACGCGAATACTCGGGTTTCAGAGGATTCTTAGCCTGCCAGCCACCGGTGGCATACTGATAGAAATCGTCTTGAATGGCGATATTAGTGTCCAGATTGGTCAAGTCGATTCCTGGAACGCTGGTACTCTGCGACTTACAGCCCGCAAGAGCCGCCAACGCAAATGCAATAATCATACACTTTTTCATGTTTAAAAAATATATTAATGAACGCGCAAAGATATTTGATTTCTGAGCGATATTCAAACCAATTAACGAAAATTTAACCCTCTCGGCACGATATTCGTACCGAGGGCCGAGATAACCATTAACATTAGAAGACATATAATGAGAAGATTAATCACAACTCTTATGGCTACAATTGTTAGCACATCGCTCTCGGCACAGCAGCTGTCGGCCGAGCAGAGCGACCCAAAGCAGACACAATATATGCAGGGCTACCCTCCCCCAGCGGAGAAGCGCATCAACGCACGCGATGGCTCATTTTTCGAGTTCCCCGCGCTCCGTTACAGCGTCTGCCACATGCGGGAGTTTATGCCCACAGTGGGGGTCGAGAGGCTCAACCGAACCCCCGTTCACTGCTTTGAGCGGGCAATAGACAACAATATCGACAACCTCACATTTACTCCTACGGGAGCCGACACCACAATCACCTTTGCCGAGTCGCTCGGACTAAACTACACCGACGGAATGCTGATACTGCACCGTGGTCGAATAGTCTATGAGCGTTACTTTGGCGAGCTCACCCCCGAGCGAGTACACGCAGTGATGTCGGTCACCAAGTCCTTAACGGGAACGATAGCCTCGGTATTGGCTGTGGAGGGAGTAATAGACACAACAAAGACCGTAGCCTACTATGTACCTGAGTTGGCCGAGTCGGGGTTTGGTGATGCTACGGTGCGACAGGTGATGGATATGACCACCGCCATAAAGTATAGCGAGGACTACACCGACCCCGAAGCGGAGGTGTGGAAGTTCTCAGCAGCGGGGAACGCGATGATTGACCACCCCGCAGGTACTCCGCAAGGCTACTACGACTATCTGCCCCAGATTGTCAAGGAGGGCGAACACGGTAACGTATTCGGCTATCGCACAGTGAATAGCGATGTGCTGGGCTGGATAATTGCACGAGCCTCGGGCAAGACAGTGGCGGAGCTGATGCAGGAGTGGTTTTGGAGTCGAATGGGTATGGAACTCGACGCCTACTATCAGGTCGATGCGCTGGGTATCCCCTTTGCCGGAGGCGGATTTAATGCCGGACTGCGCGACTTGGCAAGGTTTGGCGAGATGATACGCTGCGGTGGCCTATGGCGCGGTGTGCAGATAATACCGCAGGCAGCCATTGACGATATCACCAAAGGGGGTACAGCAGAGCCATTTGCCCGCTCCGCGTACAACAAGTCACTCCCCGGGTGGAGTTATAGGGATATGTGGTGGAAGAGCAATAATGCCAACGGAGCATTTATGGCGCGCGGTGTCCACGGTCAGGCAATCTATATCGACCCTGCTGCCGAGATGGTGATTGTCCGCTTGGCATCAAGCGACAAGGCGAGCAACACCCTCCTCGACGCCACATCACTGCCTGCCTACGAAGCAGTAGCGGAGTATTTGATAAATTCAAAATGATTTAGGGAGCGTTAGGGAGTGTTAGGGAGATTAGGGAATTATAGGAATTATAGGAATAATGGGAATAATGGGAAAATCTTTAAACTCTTTAAGTTCCCTAAATTCCTTAATCTCACTAAATTCCCTAAACTCTTTAAACTCCCTATTGCATAGTGGGCTTATTAGGCTTATTGGGCCTATAATAATAAGCCCAATAGGCCCGATAGGCCCAATAGGTTTTTCTTATTTTGAATTTTGAACTTTGAATTTTGAATTCCCAAAAAAGTCATATGGCTGAGGAAATTTTGTGCTTCGTGCAGGGAGTCAAAGCGCAGTTTACTAAGCGTAAATGAGCATTTGGCTCACAAAGGAAGTGCAAAATTTACCAGCCAGATGGCTTTTTTTTTACCCGAGGGCGACGTCTAGAATCATCATCACAGTAAACCCAGCCATAACGCCCCAAGTCCCAAGATGAGGGTGCTCGGAGAGGTTGGCGTCGGGGATAAGGTCTTCGGCCACCACGAATATCATTGCGCCCGCAGCAAAGGCAAGCATCCACGGATGGAGGTCGATGATGTGGGTGGAGAGGAAGTAGCCGAGCATAGCCGACAATGGCTCAACAACGCCACTTGCCGCTCCAAAGAGGAACGCTTTGCGATTGCCACCCACCACGCTACGCATAGGCAACGACACCGCAGCACCTTCGGGGATATTCTGCACACAGATACCGATAGCAAGTCCCATAGCAGCCATATAGGCCGCCATATCGCCCGCCACGGTGGCAGCACCAAAGGCAAAGCCCACCGCCAAGCCTTCGGGGATATTGTGGATAGTCACGGCGAAGAAGAGTTTCAGGCTCTTATGTATCTGTGAGCTAGGGCCTTCCTCCTGATTAGTACCTCCGTGTATATGGGGTATCACCCTGTCGAGCAGCACCAGGAAGAGTCCGCCGAGCAGAAAGCCGATAGCGGCAGGTATCCAACTCAGATCGCCCCAACTCTCACCCGCAGCGTCGATGGCGGGTATCAGTAGCGACCACACCGAAGCGGCAATCATAATGCCCGCAGCAAAGCCCAAAAAGAGGGAGTTCCACTTGTGAGAGAGTTCCTTGCGCACAAAGAGTACCACCGACGAGCCGAGGGTAGTGCCCAGAAAGAGCAGTAGGAAGCCTAAAATGGTCAATTGTGTAGTATTCATCTTCTATCTATTTTCAAATTATATAATACAAATGTACACAAAAATTTCCGAACTCAAATTATGGAACACCCTTTGAACAGATTATTCGGCAAACCAAAAACCGAAAAATATGTTCAGAAAAAGTATCAAGGCACTCGTTGCCACACTATTAGTAGTCACCACAATCGTTCCGAGCAGGGCGCAGACCGGAATTGAGGTTGGCATCAACTACACCACCGAATTTTTCTACGGTTTTGCCGAAAACAAGGCCAATTGGGCAAATATACTCGATGTGGACTTCTCGCGCACGCTGTGGCAGGGAGGCTCGGTGAGGCTCAACCTGCTCTCGTCGGACAATCTTCGTGCCTCGCGAGGCAAAGAGCCTATCGCTCCCGACTTGGAGATATTCTCCGGTATCGAGGAGGAGAGTGCATCGCTCTCAATGTTCATCTTCGGCATCTCCCAGCACATCGGCATATCCGACGTATTCTTAGGGGTGCGCAACGTCAACGAGGACTACTTCGACACTCCGTGGAACTCCCTCTTCACCTCGCCATCGAACGGGCTCTACCCCTGCATCTCCGAAGGGTACCCGCTTGCCGATGCACCGCGCGCCGCCCTCTGTCTGCATAGTGAGATGCGCTTCTCGCCCCGCTGGCTCTATAAGAGTTCGCTATATAATGGAGTGGCAACGGGCGATTGGTTGAAGGTGTTCAACTTTCGACCTCGCAAGCAGGGTATCTTGGCAATCTCCGAACTGAGTTACACGGGCAGGGAGGATAGTTACGTAGGCTCCTATCACCTCGGCACCGTATTCGGCGACTGCTACGACGAGGAGCGCGGGGAGAAGGTCAAAAACGACTCTTTCTGGCTATTGGTCGAACAACCTCTCTACCTATCGCGCAGTGGCCGCACTCTGCAACTGCTCTTGCAGGGTGGCTACTCCACTACGGGCACTTGCCGAGGCTATTTTGGTGCGGGTGCTGTGTGGCGTGGGCTATTGCATAGCGACGACTACATAGGCCTGTTGGCACAACGCACATTTCACAAGCAAGGCGACGAGACCGACTGGGAACTCACCTATGCTATGCGCTTTGGTGCGGCACAAGTACAACCCGCACTCCATCTGCTATTTGGTGGCGACAAGACCCGCGCGATAGGTGTTTTAAAGGTGGTGATGGAGTTCGATTAGGCACCTTTCACCAAGCATCGTCCCAACCACACCAAGACCAAACCGAGCAGGAAGGTTGCCGAGGAGTAGAGTGCAAACTGAAACCAGCGATGGTCAGCAAGCAACAGGTACATATCGTCGGCAAAGGTCGAAAAGGTGGTTAGGCCACCACAAAAGCCCGTGATGAGAAAGACATTTGCCACAGGCGACACAAGTTGGTGACGCTCAGCAAGTCCGAAGAGCAAGCCTATCAGAAAACTACCCACTATATTGACCACAAAAGTACTCCACGGGAAGTGGCTATGGGTGAGGTGGGAGAAGAGGCGACCGACAAGGTAGCGGAGTGCCGAGCCAAAGAAACCGCCAAGGCCGGCAAAGAAGATAAGTTTCAGAGTCTGCATAATCGTAAATTTAAAGGTGTAACACTCTCCGACTTTGGGCAATTCTGATGCCACATTTGGTCGCAACGGTGGTTAGTGGCAAACATTTTGATAGAGTAACGAATGACGAGGCAATCGCCTCGGCAGAAATCATTAACAACAAAAAAAAACTGAATTATGCATTTAACACCGAAAGAGATTGACAAACTGATGTTGCTCTCACTTGGCGAGATTGCCGAGCGACGCAAGCAGAAGGGGCTGAAACTCAACTATCCGGAGTCGGTTGCCTACATCACAAGTGCCGCATTGGAGGGTGCTCGTGAGGGTAAGACCGTAGAGGAGGTGATGAGCAATGCTGCCTCGGTACTCACACGCGAAGATGTGATGGATGGAGTGGCCGATATGATAACACTCCTGCAAGTGGAGGCGGTATTTACCGATGGGTCACGCCTTGTAAGTATTCACAACCCTATAAGATAGAGAGTTATGAAAGAGAATAGCAAAAATTGTTACCCCGACAAGAGTGGCTACCAACCAAAAGAGAAGGTAGCTGTGGGTGGCGTGGTACTCCACAACTCCCCCATCGAATACAACACCGATCGCACCCCGACCACACTCGAAGTGCACAACACGGGCGACAGACCTATACAGGTGGGCTCGCACTTCCACTTCTTTGAGGTCAATCGTTATTTGGAGTTCGACCGAGCTGCCGCCTTTGGCACTCACCTGAACATACCCGCCACCACCGCCATACGCTTCGAGCCTGGCGAGAGCAAAGAGGTGGAGGTAGTGCCTTTTAGTGGTAAGCAGCGAATAATTGGTTTCAACGGTTTGGTAGAGGGCTATGCAGGTGGCGAAGATGAGCCAACCTATCTACCTACACGTCACAAGGCAATAGGTCGTGCACACAAGCGCGGCTTCCGATGCAGCGGTCAGCACTGCCACCACAATGCAGCAGGTAGCGAGAGTAACAAATCAGAAAAAACAAGAGAGTAATGGCAACAATATCAAGACAACAGTACAACAATCTGTTCGGGCCGACCGTAGGCGACCGTATTCGTCTGGGCGACACCGACTTATACATAGAAATTGAGCGCGACCTGCGCACTTTGGGCGACGAGGTGGTCTATGGCGGAGGTAAGACTCTGCGCGACGGTATGGGTCAGGCCAACAGCATCACAGGTTCACAGGGAGCACTCGACTTGGTGATAACCAACGTCACAGTGCTCGACCCAAAGGTGGGCGTAGTAAAGGCCGACGTGGGTATCAAAGATGGGCGAATAGCGGGCATAGGCAAGGCGGGCAACCCCAACACTATGCGCGGAGTGTCGCCCGAATTGGTGACAAGCGCCGCCACCGATGCCATATCGGGTGAGCACCTGATACTCACCGCCGCCGCTATCGACGGACACGTTCACTTCATCTCGCCGCAGCAGGCTGAGGCCTGCCTGAGCAACGGTATCACCACGCTGATTGGCGGTGGTGTAGGTCCAACCGACGGAACAAACGGAACAACCATAACCTCCGGCCGGTGGAACATCGAGAAGATGATTCAGGCTGCCGAAGGATTGCCTATTAATATAGGTTATCTCGGCAAGGGCAACTGCTCAGTAGCCGAGCCTATGGAGGAGCAGATAAGAGCCGGTGCCTGCGGATTGAAGATACACGAGGATTGGGGCTCGACCCCTGCCGCCATACGAAGAGCGATGGCTGTTGCCGACCGCTACGATGTGCAGGTGGCAATACACACCGACACCCTCAACGAGGGCGGATATGTGGAGGATACCATTGCCGCCATTGATGGTCGCACTATCCACACCTACCACACCGAGGGCGCAGGTGGTGGTCACGCTCCCGACCTCTTGAAGATGGCATCGCAGCTCAATGTGCTCCCCTCTTCTACCAACCCGACACTCCCCTTCGGCATAAACTCGCAGGCGGAGTTGTTCGATATGATTATGGTGTGCCACAACCTCAACCCCAAAATTCCCTCCGACGTGGCATTTGCCGAGAGCCGCGTAAGACCCGAAACGCAGGCTGCCGAAAATGTACTCCACGACTTGGGAGTGCTCTCGATGATTACCTCCGACTCACAGGCTATGGGTCGTGTGGGTGAGTCGTTCCTCAGGGCATTCCAGATGGCATCGTATATGAAGTCTGTGCGTGGCCGACTCCACGAAGATAGCGACCACAACGACAACTTCCGAGTACTGCGCTACTTGGCGAAAGTTACGATAAATCCCGCTATCACCTACGGTATCTCCGATGTGTTAGGCTCAATCGAGCGTGGCAAGATGGCCGACCTTGTGTTGTGGGAGCCCGCCTTCTTTGGCACCAAGCCGAAGATGGTAATCAAGGGCGGTATGATAAATTGGGCGCAGATGGGCGACCCCAATGCCTCGCTGCCCACTCCGCAGCCTATCTATATGCGTTCTATGTTTGGCTCGTTCGGCAAGGCGATGCCCAAGACCTGCCTAACCTTCACCTCGCGCGCAGCGTGGGAGAGCGATATAGCCCACCGTCTTGGATTGGAGCGCGAGGTATATCCCGTATGCCGCACACGCTCGCTCACCAAGGAGCAGATGATACTCAACTCGGCAACACCCAATATAGAGGTCAACCCCGAAACATTTGAGGTGAGGATAGACGGTAAGGTGATTGAGATAGCACCTGCTGCCGAGTTCCCGCTCTCGCAACTCTATTGGTTTAGTTAAAGAGTGTAGGTATGAAGATTTACACGCAAGTAATCGGTAATATCCGCTCGCCACATTGGGCTGAGGCGGTGGAGAAGACCGAGCAGGAGTATATCGACCTCGACCACTGGTCGGCTCAAAAGAGCCGGCTGGTGGCCACGGGGAGTCGGGGCAACAACTACGCTATATCGCTCGAACGTGGGCGACACCTGAGTGATGGCGACCTAATCTACTACTCTGCCGAGGAGCAGAGGTCGGTGATTATCCGCATAGCGCTCGACGAGGTGATGGTCGTTACGCTCAGTCCCGAGAGGCTCGGCACGGTGGAGCGACTACTGACAAGTGCAGTAGAACTCGGCCACTCGCTCGGCAACCAGCATTGGCCCGCAGTGGTGCGTGGCGCGCAAGTCTATGTGCCGATGTGTATCGACCGTCGAGCAATGGAGAGTGTGATGAAGAGCCACCGAATAGAGGGTATTGAGTATGAGTTCAGGGCAGGTAGCGAGATTATTCCCTACCTCTCGCCCCACGAGCTCCGACTCCTTTTTGGAAATGTACGGCACAGCCACCAAGACGATGAACACCACCAAGACCAAGAGGAACACTGCCACGAAGCCTACTCAACGGTTGGGGAGGATTAGTCGTCTGATGCGGCTGCTCCAATATGCCGACTCGGCACTGCCAATCGGTAGCTTCTCCTTTTCGGGAGGTGTAGAGAGCGCTGCGGCGGCAGGACTGCTCACTACCGAAGAGGAGTTGGAGGGGTATCTGCACCAATCGCTGCGCACAGCAGCACTCACCGACGGAGTGGCAGCACTCCACGCCTATCGTGCAGCATTGGTGGGGAATATGGAGGCTGTGGTCGATGCCGACCAGAGGCTCTACTGCACCAAACTTTGGGCAGAGAGCAGAGCGATGTCGGTAAGAGTGGGAGGCAGACTACTATCGTTGGCACGTAATACGTTAAACAACAGTCTTTTGGATAAATTTAGCGAAACCATCGCAAAAGGTGGTTGTCGAGGCACTCAGGCGGTGGTATTGGCGCTCATCTTTGCCATTGAGGAGGTCGATGAGCAGTCGCTATGGGCGGCATTGATGAGTGGAGTGGCAAATATGGTACTCGGGGCTTCGCTTCGCACAACCCGCCTCTCGCACCTCGCCACACAAGCGATACTCCACCGCACCGCGCCTCTTATCGAAGAGCAATATGCCACGGTGCTCGAAATGCGGTTGGAGGATATGCAGAGTTTTGCCCCGATGATGGAGATAGTGGCAGCACTCCACGAGCAGGGCAGAGAGAGATTATTTATGAACTAAACAGATGAAAAAGAGTTGCAGAATAGGAGTCGGCGGACCTGTCGGCTCTGGTAAAACAGCACTGATAGAGGCTCTTGCTCCACGTCTGATTGACAAGGGGTTGAGTCTGCTGATAGTGACAAACGATATAGTAACCACCGAGGATGCACGCCACGTGCAGCACGTACTGCGCGGAGTGTTGGCCGAGGAGCGTATTGTGGGGGTCGAAACGGGAGCTTGTCCGCACACTGCGGTGCGGGAGGACCCATCGATGAACCTTGCGGCAGTAGAGGATATGGAGGCACGGTTTCCCGATGCCGATGTGGTATTTATTGAGTCGGGAGGCGACAACCTGACTCTCACATTTAGCCCTGCGCTGGTCGATTTCTTCATCTATGTTATCGACGTGGCGGCAGGCGACAAGATACCGCGTAAAGATGGGCCGGGAATTACTCACTCAGATATTTTGGTTATCAACAAGTTCGACCTTGCACCCTATGTGCGTGCCGACTTGGAGGTGATGCGCCACGACTCGAAGCTGATGCGTGGCGAGCGACCCTTCATCTTCACCAACTGCTTTACGGGTGAGGGTATCGACCGATTGGTGGAACTGATTGAGCAGATGGCACTCTTTGACCTCGAATTGCAATGAGTCGCACCACACCGATAGAACTCACTCCCTACCTGCGTCAGCCACCCGCTATGGCGGCAGGAGCGGCGGGCAAGCGCGGCGAGGTGGTGATGCACTTCGAGGCTACACCCGAGGGGCGAAGTCTGCTCCGTCACCTCTATCGTCGTACTCCGCTTATCGTGCAGCAGGCGCTCTACTTCGATGAGGAGTTGCCGGAGTTGCCCTGTGTCTATATCCTCTCGTCGGGAGGGCCAAATGTCGATGGCGACCGCTATCGGCAGGAGATACGATTGGGCAAGGGGGCTATGGCACACATCTCGACGGGTGCTGCCACCAAGATAGCGCCGATGAACTACAACTACTCGGAGTTGGTACAGGAGTTTGTGCTCGACGATGGGGCTTACTTGGAGTATCTGCCCGAGCAGACTATTCCCTGCCGCTCGGCGCGCTATCGTAGCGATTGCCGAATCACCATATCACCGAGCGCAACGCTCTTCTACTCTGAGATTTACACCTCGGGCAGGCGTCACCACAACGGAGAGCATTTCGACTACGACCTACTCTCGCTCTCGACCTCCGCAGAGCGACCCGACAGCACGCAATTATTCAGCGAAAAGATGGTTATAGTGCCGAGCGAAACATCTCCTGCGCAGAGGTGGATAATGGCCGAATACGACACTTTTGCCACGGTATTCATACTCACCCCACCCTCATCGGCTGAGGCGATATATAGGCAGATAGAGAGCCACCGAAGAGAACTATCGGCTGTGGGAGTAACCCATCTGCCAATGGAGAGCGGGCTGATGTGCAGGGTGCTTACAAAAGGGAGCGACCGAGCCAAAAAGATAGTGAGAGAACTCTGCTCGATAGTCCGCCGAGAGATTAAGGGGAGGCCGCTACCAGCGGAGTTTCCGTGGAGGTAGAACAAACATAATTAGACAACAAAGCACAAAAACAAAACGAAAAAAATGGCAAACTTTTTCAAGACAGGCGATAGCGATGCTACCTTCATAGGAAATATGTTGCGTGGTGTCGGTCAGGTGATGTTCCAACGTAATGGTTGGACAGGCCTATTCTTCCTATGCGGTATTGCGTGGGGAGCCTACGATGCAGGGACAATAGAGGTGGCGTGGGGAGCACTCGTCGGCGCAGCAGTGGCTACGCTCACGGGCTACCTGCTCGCCCTCGACCGCAACGACGGTAATAGCGGGTTGTGGGGTTTCAACGGAACACTTGTGGGGTGTGCGCTGATGACCTTTTTGGAGAGCACACCGCTGGTATGGCTGGCGTTGGTGCTCTGCTCGGCACTCTCGGTGTGGGTGCAGGTGGCGCTCAACAATGTGATGAAGGGTTGGAAGGTCAACTCCTTCACCTTTCCATTTGTCACTTGTACGTGGATATTCTTGCTCGCCTCGCGCGCGCTCCACGGTATGCCTGCCGATGCACTCCCCTCGCCCCACCTGCCGGGTTACTTCGATTGGAGCGTATCGCTCGCACCGTTGGACCTTGTGGAGTATTGGCTCAAAGGTATCGGGCAGGTATTTCTCATCAACTCGTGGGGTGCAGGTGCGCTCTTCTTGGTGGGACTGGCTGTGAGTAGTATCAGGGCTGCTGTGTGGGCCGCAATAGGCTCGGCGGTGGCACTTGCAGGGGCTATACTCTTTGGTGCTCCGGGCGAGATGATTAGTGAGGGGTTGTTTGGTTTCAGCTCGGTGCTGACAGCCATTGCACTCGGTGCGACCTTCTACCAACCGTCGTGGCGCTCGGCTATCTGGGCACTGCTCGGTGTGGTGGTATGTATGTTTGTGCAGTTGGCCACCGACCTATGGTTAGAGCCTATCGGACTACCTGCGCTGACCGCACCCTTCTGCCTGACAACGTGGATATTCCTGTTGCCGCTATTCCGTTTCGGTGAGCACCCCAAAGAGGTGGACCACAGCCATTGGCGACACAGCAAAGATGTAAAACAACCAAAATTCTAACCGTATGCATATGTCCGATTCGCTCATATCGCCCGCAGTGGCGGCGGTAGGAGCAGTTATCTCAGTGGCACTCATCGCCATTGCCACACGACGCACAAGTCGCGATGCGGGCGACAAGATGATACCGATGATGGGAGTGATGGGGGCCTTTGTATTTGCCGCCCAGATGCTCAATTTTACCATACCCGGAACTGGGTCGAGTGGCCATATAGTCGGGGGAATACTCCTCGCCTCGGTACTTGGCCCGTGGGCAGGGTTCTTGGTGCTCACAGCGGTACTGATACTCCAAGCACTCCTCTTTGCCGATGGCGGAGTGTTGGTCTTGGGGTGTAACATAATCAATATGGCGGTTACATCTTGCCTTATCGGCTACCCCTTTATCACTCGTCCGCTACTCGAAGGTAGGCGCACCTACGCACGTGTGGTGTGGGCATCGGTGGCAGGCTCGGTGGTAGCACTGACGATAGGAGCGATAGGAGTGAGCCTCGAAACCACCCTATCGGGTATCAGCGCACTACCCACCTCGGCATTTATCCGATTTATGATTCCGATACACTTGGTGATTGGTCTGATTGAGGGAGTGGCAACAGCTACGGTGTTGTGGTTTATCTCGTGGCGACGACCATCGCTGCTCCACAATGCCGATCTCGACAAACAGAAGGCTACGGGAAAGTTGTGGGTGGCTATTGCGCTCTGTGCGCTGGTGATGGGTGGTCTGTTCAGCATCATCGCCTCATCGTCGCCCGACGGGTTGGAGTGGTCTATCACCCGCACAAGCGGTTTGGAGGAGATAACCTCACCTGCCACCTCAATGGCTCATAGGTTGGTCGGCACGATACAAGAGCAGACAGCCCTGATTCCCGACTACGGTATCTCCTCGGCAGGGTTGATAGGCTGCGGGATATTCTTAGTTCTCTCGCTGCTCATCTCACTCGTCATACGCCGACGACCCACCAAAACCACAAAGTGAGAGAAGAGATATCGCATATCATCGCAGGCGGAGCAGACCAGAGGCAGACTCTATTGGGGAGTTACGACCCACGAGCAACAGCCATCGTTCTGCTCTGCTATCTTATCGCAATGCTCTCGCTGCCTGTAACCTACTTGGGCGATTTGGTAGTTATGGGGTGCTGGGTGATGATTGGGGCCGCTATGGGAGAGGTCGGCTTCGGCACTATCTTTCGGCGCGTGGCGATGATATTGCCACTACTGCTACTAATTGGAGCATTCAACCCCATTATCGACCGCACACCGATAGGCTCTATTGCAGGGATTACTCTCACTCGCGGGTGGCTCACCTTCGGAGCATTACTACTCAGGGGTCTATTGGCGGTGGCGGCAGTGACGGTGGTAACCGAGGCGATAGGCTTCACTGCACTCTGCAATGCCCTGCGTCGGCTGGGACTGCCGCGAATACTCACCGAACTGCTACTCTTTGTCTATCGCTATCTGTTTGTCATTGTGGGCGAAGCCGAGGATATGCAACGAGCTCGATTGGCGAGGAGTGGTGGTAGGCGCGGCTTGCCACTCCGAGTGTGGGCAGGTGTGACGGGTACGTTACTCGTTCGCTCTGTCGATAGAGCCGAACGAATCTACGGAGCGATGCTTGCCCGCGGCTATCGGGGACGAATGCCCGAAAGGAGAGCACAACAGAGGTGGCAGTGGCGCGATACTCTCTATCTATTCACAGCAACGCTGCTCCCCGTAGCGACCGCCATTATCAAACCTATTCACCAACTATCGGTATGAGTCACCACTACTTGGAACTTCGTAATGTAGGTTACAACTACCCATCGGGTGCAAGGGCACTCAGCGGAATTAGTTTTCGTATTCACCACGGTCAACGTGTGGCACTTGTGGGTGCTAACGGTGCGGGTAAGTCGTCGCTTCTGCAACTACTCTGTGGGCTGTTGCTACCTACCGAGGGAGAGATAATTGTCGGAGGGGTGAAGGTCGGTAAGAGAACTCTGCGACGGATACGCCAGACGGTGGGGATTGTTTTTCAAAACCCTGACGACCAACTAATTATGCCAACCGTCGAAGATGAGATAGCCTTTGGGCCACGCAATATGGATTTGCCCGAGGAGGAGGTGGCAAGGCTTACAGATTGGGCCTTAGAGCAGACCTCAACAACACATCTGCGCCACCGTGCGCCCTACACTCTGTCGGGTGGCGAGAAGAAGAGCGTGGCCATCGCCTCGGTGTTGGCTATGGAGCCATCGGTGGTGCTGATGGACGAGCCTTCGGCATCGCTCGACCCGAGAGCACGACGACTGATGATGGAGCAGGTGGAGCGATTCTGCCACACCACAATTATCGCCTCGCACGACCTCCCGCTGGTCGAGCGACTTTGTCCACGCACACTGATACTCCACCGCGGGCGATTGGTGGCAGACGGGGCAACAAAGCAACTGCTCGGCGACCAAAAATTGATGGAGGAGTGCGAATTGCTCTGAGAAACTATTGCGAAAAAAGCAGACAAAAGTGTATCTTTGTAATCAAACAAAACAAACAGAACTATGAAGAAAGCATATATCCTTTTGGCTGATGGTTTTGAGACCATCGAGGCCCTCACCCCACTCGATGTATTGGTGCGTAGTGGCGTGGAGGTAAAGAGTATTGCAATAGGCGCGGAGCGTGATGTTCGCTCGGCACAAGGTGTGACGGTCAAGGCCGATGCACTCCTCTCGGAGAGCGACCTTAGCGATGGATCGGCGCTGATACTCCCCGGAGGCTACCCGGGTTACGAGAATCTGGCAAAGAGCACCGAGGTATTGAAGGCTGTTGATGAGTACTACACGAGTGGCCGCACGGTGGCTGCCATCTGTGGTGCACCTACGGTACTTGCCGCAGCAGGAGTGGCTCACGGTAAGGAGGTTACATCCCACACAAGTGTCACCGACGAGCTTACTGATTACGTTGTCAGCTCTGACGATGTAGTGTGCGACTCCAACCTGATTACGGGCAAGGGTGCAGGCCTGTCGCTCCCCTTTGCGCTTGCCATAGCCGCAGCCCTCACCTCCCCCGAAAAGGTTGCCGAGGTGGAGCAGAAGATGGAACTCTAAGCCCCAAATCGAGATGACCGAGCCAAAACTGATAATCAGCGATAACGCATTTGAGGACAACCACTTAGACCTACCGCTTGCGGGTGA
Organism: Tidjanibacter sp.; assembly: GCA_017521965.1. Classification (GTDB taxonomy): domain Bacteria; phylum Bacteroidota; class Bacteroidia; order Bacteroidales; family Rikenellaceae; genus Tidjanibacter. The sequence goes on from JAFXAY010000096.1 coordinate 49,378, forward strand.
GGTCAAGGCGGGTTTCCCCTCACCTGCCGAGGACTACCCACAGACCACTCTCGATATTACCCGTCTGTTGGTGCGCAACCCTGCATCGACCTTCTATGCGCGTGTGAGTGGCGACAGTATGTCAGGCGAAGGGATTGCCGATGGCGACCTGCTAATCATCGACAAGTCGGTAGAGCCATACGACGGTTGCATAGCAGTATGCTTTATCGATGGTGAGTTCACCCTCAAACGATTAGAGATTCACCCCGACCACGCACTACTGATACCTGCCAACCCGAAGTACAAGCCTATCCGCGTGAGTGCCGACGAAGATTTCAGGGTGTGGGGCGTGGTGCGCCACGTTGTCAAGTCGTTCTAAACATCGTTCAACCGCCCTACCCTGCCTATGTACGCTCTGGTCGATTGCAACAACTTCTTTGTGTCGTGTGAAAGGCTCTTCCGCCCCGACTTGGAGGGTCGGGCAGTGGTCGTATTGTCCAACAACGACGGTTGTGCAGTGTCGCGCTCCAACGAGGCCAAGCAACTTGGTATCCGTATGGGACAACCCTACTTCGAGTTCGCCCACTTGGAGCACGAGGGCAAGGTGACGGTATTTTCTTCAAACTACATACTCTATGGCGATATCAGTCGTCGTGTGCAGTCGGTGTTGCGCGAGGCATCGCCCGATGTGGAGGTCTATTCGATTGACGAGTCGTTTCTGCTTATCGACGAGCAGGCGGTAGGCGGCGACTTCGACGCTTGGGCCAAGGCTCTCGCCCGACGCTGCAAGCGACTGACGGGCATACCCGTAGGTGTGGGCGTAGCACCCACCAAGACACTCGCCAAAATTGCATCGAAACTCTGCAAGCAATACCCTGCTCTCAGAGGTGGTTGCTATATGCACCGCCCCGAGGATATCGAGAAGGTGCTCAACAAATTCCCGCTCAGCGATGTGTGGGGCATAGGTCGTCGCTACAACGCACGGTTTACGGCCCTGGGTATGCATACTGCGGCCGACTTTGCTGCTCGCTCTGCGGAGTGGGTACGCAGGGAGATGGGGGTTAGTGGTCTGCGCACTTGGCGCGAATTGCACGGAGTGCCCTGCATCACCCTCGAACACGCTCAGCCTAAGCAGAGCATATGTTGTTCCCGCTCATTTGCCTCGGAGATTAGTTCTATTGACGACCTGCAAGGACAGTTGGCGACCTTTGTGGCGATGGCTGCCGAAAAACTACGCAAGCAGCACTCTGCTGCTCAGCAGGCTACGGTCTTTATACTCACCAATCGTCACCGCACCGAACTGCCACAACACTATGAGAGCCGACTGATAACATTTGCCACCCCTACCGATGACACATTACAGATAGGCAAGGCTGCTGCCGAGGCTCTGCGACAGATGTGGCGGAAAGGCGTGGGCTACAAGAAGGCGGGAATAGTACTCAGCAACTTCTGCCCACGCGACCAGATACAGGCCGACCTCTTCGATACCAAAGACCACTTGCGTAGTGCAAAGTTGATGAAGGCGATAGACACCATCAACGCCACCCACGGAGCGGGTCGAATACACGCTGCCACCCAATCGACCGAGGGGATAAAGATGAGCCGCAAACGCCTCTCGCCCTCCTATACATCGAGTTGGAACGATATAATTGTGGTAAATGCCAATAAATAGTTATCTTTGCACTCGCAAAAAAAGAATAACGATGGAAGAGAAAGAGTATTTCGACAAATACGAAGATAGACTTATCGAACAGCTCGTCAAGGTGTGCTCGGAGCGTGGTGCTCTGGGCGACAGAGAGATAGAGGTAGAGGAGGCACTCACCGAGTGGAACTCTATGGCACCCGAATATATGACCGATGCGGTGACACAAATCAACTCCTACCCCGCTTTCACACTTGCTGTGGCGGGCTATGTGGGTATGGCTGTGGCGCGCGGTTGGGACGAGAATTGGGAGAAGTCCGTTCCCTTTATCTATCGTGCTCTGTGTGGTCCTCAGGGCTTCGACTATGCCGATGAGCATATCCTGCAAGTAGTCTTGGGTTATACTCTTGAATCGGGCGAGGCTCGCTTCCGTGAAGATATACTTAGGGCGTGCGCCCATACTGCTATGTCGCAGATACGCCACGAGGAGGTGGAGGGCCAGACCTCAAAGGCACTCTACATCTTGGCACGCAGCGCAAGGGCTATGTTCCGCATAGGATTGTCGATAGAGTTGCACTCGCGCGGCTATCGCTACGAGCGTATGGTTATCCCAATGCCCACCTCGGAGCAGGCAAACTAAACAGAAAAAGTCAATCCAACATATAGGCGATGGAGGTTCGGCAGAAGAGCCTCCATTGTTGTTATTGCTCGGTCGGAGGAGCAGTGGCCTGTATAGATAGCAGCCTCGGGGGCTACCTCGGCAATGGTTCGGGCAACACTCTCGGCCTCTCGCTCAACACCCTCATAATCTGGCAGGTGAAGGCCACCCACAAAGGCAGCTACACGCTCTTCGCCCGTACGCTCACGACACGAGGCGATGATATTTGCCGCCCCACGGTGTGAACAAGGGGAGATGATGACCAACCCGCTCGGAGTGGTTAGGCACACGGTGATTTCGTGGGCGAAGTCATCGGCGCACTCCACACCACCCTGCACACAAGTCAGATAGCGATTAGCAAGCGGCTGCGGGTAGCCATAATCATCGGCCGAGAGCAGTAGTATTTGGTCGGACACCTTTACCACACCGGCCACCTCCACTTGCCTAATCGGCAGTTCCAATTTGGGCGCAGAGATATTGTGTACCACACCGCCACGCACCGAATAGCACTCTTTATCAAACAGATTTTCAGCCACGTAGAGCGGCTTATCGAGCAACTGCTCAGGGAGATGGTTTATGCCTCCCGTATGGTCGCGATGGGCGTGAGAGAGTACCACCATATCGGCCTTGGCAGCCTCAATCCCCAACTGCTCGGCATTGCGCAGGTAGAGGTCCGAAGCACCCGTATCAACCAACATACGCACCCCATCGCACTCCACCCAGAGCGATAGCCCGTGCTCGGCACATAGCGCCGGATTAGCCGGCGAGGGACGATTGTCGGAGAGTATGGTGATGGTTATCATTGTTTCGCGGGTTTGTTTTGGGTAGTTACTGCGGGGATATCTATTGCTAAGATGTAGTCAGTCATATAGTAGCCCTGCCCGATTGGGAAGTCGCCACGACCTATTTCGTGCATACCCATCTTGTGGTAGAACGCCACCGCTGCCACATTGTCGCGATTGACGTTGAGAATCAGCCTGCATGCCTCGCCACCAGCCCACTCTGAGGCCACCTGCTTGGCATAGTCGAAGAGCCTGCGCCCCAACCCCACACCACGCACAGAGGGTAGCGTGTAGAGTTTTTCGAGGTGGTAGCAGTGGTCGCCATCGGGACGTACCGAGAGGTAGCCGACAATATCGGCAGCCTCACCCTCCTCGGCTACTCCACGCGCACGTCGCACTACAAAGTAGCGGTCACCACGCTCGCGGAACTGCATCAGTAGCGCCCGTTCGGAATACATCATATCCATCATATACTCAATCTGTTCGGGCGAGAGCATAGTGCGATATGTGTGCGGAAAGACCACCCACGCCACCTCGCGCAGCAACGGGATAGCCTCCTCACCCACCTCACAAATATCGAATATCTCTTCGCTAATCATACCACAAAGATAAAAATTCAAAGTGCAAAATTCAAAATGGGAGAGATAAGAATAATGGGAGTGTTAGGGAGCGTTAGGGAGTGTTAGGGAATTTGGGAAAATCTTTAAACTCATTAAACTCACTAATTTCCCTAAACTCACTAAACTCCCTACAAAAACAGAGAGTGGTTCGACATCACTCTCTGTTTTAACCCATTTTGAATTTTGAATTTTGAATTTTGCATTTACTAAGTATAAATACCTATTTTGCTCGGTTGGGGTGAAAATTGGGTGGACAGATTGAACGAAATAATCTCCTTTTCGGAAAATATACCTATATTTGTTCGATATTCGGTGTAGCCTATTTGCCGAGGCAGCACCAATTAGAATACAAACCAATCCGTAAGCCTCACAGTTAGGCAGCGGGAAAAACGTTAGCACAATATGAAGGAACAGCTCGAAGCACTTAACGCTCTGACTATCAATTTCGGAGCAGGAGGTATGACCATCGTCAACATCATTCTCGCATTTGTGATGTTTGGCGTGGCACTCGGTATCAAACTCGACACTTTCAAAGAGGTACTCACCAAGCCCAAATCGGTAATCCTTGGCATCTTGCTCCAATGGGTGGGACTCCCCGCAGTCACCTTCCTCGCGGCATTGCTGCTCAGCCCGTGGATTACCCCGATGGTGGCTCTCGGTATGATTTTGGTTGCCTCCTGCCCGGGTGGTAATATGTCCAACTTTATGTCGTCGCTCGCAAAGGGCAACACCGAGCTTTCGGTGACGATGACCGCCATCACCACCGCCTTTGCACCACTCATCACCCCCTTCAACTTCTTCTTCTGGGGGTCGTTGTACAGCAATATCATCAGCGTTCACGGCGACATCCCCCGCTTGGTAATCCCCTTCTTCCCTATGTTGGAACAGATTATGTTGTTGCTTGGTCTGCCCATCATCCTGGGTCTGCTCTTCTCGCACTACTTCCCCAAGATGACGCAGAAAATCACCAAGCCTGCACAGTGGATTTCGATTGCCCTATTTATGGGTATGATTATCGTGTCGTTCTCGCAGAATTGGCGATTGTTTGTCGAAAACCTCTTCTACATCGTTATCATAGTGCTGGTACACAACGGTCTGGCACTCAGCACCGGCTACCTCGGCGGCACTCTCGGCAAGGTGAGCCAGAGAGACCGACGCTCACTCACCATCGAGGTGGGCATCCAGAACTCAGGTCTGGGTCTGATATTGCTCTTCAACCCCGCCATCTTCCCGCCCGAGATTTGGCACGGACACTATGGCGGTATGCTGATTATCACCGCTTGGTGGGGCATTTGGCACATCATTTCGGGTCTGACGGTAGCAGGTCTGTTCCGTCGCACCCCACTCAAAGAGTAACACCCATAACACCTAACCTATGGCTAAGAAAACCAAGAAGATACAAGACTACGACAGAGCCTACGCACTGCTACGCCATTATGTAGATTTCGCTCTGCGCCTCTCCTATCGAGGTATTGAGTATCGTGGCGTAGAGTCGCTGCCCACCGACGGAGCAATAATCTTCGCCCCCAACCACACCAACGCTCTGATGGACGCACTCGTCATCTTGGCTATGGACCGTCGTCCGAAGGTATTTGTGGCTCGTGCCGATATCTTTCGCAACCCGATGCTCGCCAAGATATTCAGGTTCCTCAAAATTATGCCCATTATGCGTATGCGCGATGGCATTGACGAGGTGCGCAAGAACAACAAGACCATCGAAAAGTCGGTCGATGTGCTGCGCGACAAGGTGCCTTTCTGCATCTTCCCCGAGGGCACTCACCAAGCCAAATACTCGCTCCAAATGCTCTCTAAGGGTGTTTTCCGTATTGCGCTCCAAGCTCAGGAGCTGATGCCCGACGTGCCACTCTACATTGTCCCTGTGGGTATGCGCTACGGTAACTTCTTCCGTTTCCGCTCTACGGTACGCGTACAGATGGGCACTCCGATTAATGTTGGTGAGTACATTGCCGAGCACCCCGACCAGCAGCCTGCCGAGCGTATGAATGCCCTGCGCACACTCCTCACCGAGCGTATCAAGGAGTCGATATTCTATATTCCCAACGACGAGGACTACGATGCCACCTACGAGATTTGCGCTGCTGTGGCTAAGCCATTGGAGAAGGAGTTGGAGGGTAAACGTGGAGGCAAACGTATCTCCTCGCTCGACGCTCACTTCGAGGCCAACAACCTAACCGTTAGCCAATTGCAAGAGATGAAGGAGGCAGAGCCCGAGCGTGCTGCGGAGCTACTCGCGCTGGGTAACGAGGCCCACAAGTTGCGCAACAAGCACCGCGTAAGTATGTCGTCGGTGTCGGTCAAGTACCCCTTCTGGTCGCGTCTGCTCAAAGCGCTCTTCCTGGTGGCAACTATGGGCTATTGGATTCCCGTGTCACTACTCACCCTGCCTATCAATGCGCTCTGCGCCTTTGCCTTTACGCTCATCAAGGATATGGCCTTCCGCAACTCGGTACGCTTTGTGGTCAATCTGGTGCTTTGGCCTCTGCTGATGATTGTCTATGGTGTGCTGTTGCTCGTCTTCCTGCCTTGGCAGTGGGCACTGCTGGCCATTGTGGCACTCCTGCCCGCGCCTGTTGTGGCTCACGAGGTCTATCGTCTGTGGCGACTGATTGGCTCCGACGTGCGCTTCCTGGGGCAGAAACGACTGCGTAATATCTACAAGGAAATACGTGAAAAAATGTTGAATAAATAATTGAAATAGAGATAACTATGAAAAGATTTTTCGCACTTATCATCATATCGTTGCTGACTGCCGCGCAGCTTAGTGGTCAGTCGAAGGAGATTGTCAAAACAGGTATCAACCTCGGTCCTCTCCCCGCAGTGGCTTTCGATGCCGACAAGGGCTTCCAGATGGGTGGCCTGCTCAACATCTACGACTTTGGCGATGGCTCGACCTATCCCAATCCACGCCAGCAATGGTATATGGAGGCTTCGTTCTTCACCAAAGGCTCACAGCTCTATGTGTTGAGCTACGACTCCAAGGTGCTCATACCCGGTATGCGCTTCTCCACCACCTTTACGATGACCAACGACAAGGCAATGGACTTCTATGGCTTCAATGGCTATATGTCCTACTACGACAGCGAGCGTGTGGAGTTGGGCAAGACGAGCGACGACTACTTCCTCTACTCGCCCAAGTACCGCGTGGATCGCATTGCAGCCCTCTTCAAGGCCGACCTGATTGGCAACCTGTGGGACAACAAACTCTTCTGGGAGGCTGGCTACCACCTCAACTACTTCAAGCAGGGCGCTATCAACCGCGAGAAAATCAACAAGAACAAGGAGGAGAACAAGATGTTCCCCGACTCCGAAACCACCATCTACGAGCAGTACCGCAGTTGGGGCCTTATCCCCGACGAGGTGGCTGGTGGCGGTCTGGGCAGTTCGATTCGCCTGGGTCTGCTCTACGACACTCGCGACAAGGAGGGTGCTCCCTCGCGTGGCACGTGGGCTGAGGCACACATCACCGCCGCTCCCAAGTGGTTGGGCAGCACCACACCCTATTATAAATACTCGGCAACCCTCCGCCAATACTTCCCGCTGGTGCCTAACGATGTGCTCACCCTCGCCTACCGACTCAACTATGAGGGTACTTTCGGCAAAGATGCACCCTACTATATCCTTCCCTACATCACCACTATGGGTCAGAGCTACGACCGCGACGGTATGGGTGGCTTCCGCACTACCCGTGGCCTGATGCGCAACCGTGTGCAGGGTCTGGATATGTTGGCCTACAATGCCGAGCTGCGTTGGCGCTTTGTGCAGTTCCCGCTCTTCAACCAGAATATCGCTCTGGGACTCAACATATTCAGCGATGGCGCAATGGTCACCAAGAACTACGATATGAGCTTCCGCCGCTCAGCTGCCGACTTCCGCTCGGCCGACGAGTACGCCAAGGCGCGTAAGTCCTACGACGAGTATATGGCGCTGGGGCAGAAAAAAGACTCGATGCACTCGACAGTTGGTGCAGGTTTCCGTTTTATTATGAATCAGAACTTTATCGTCTGCTTGGAGTATGGCAAGCCCATCGGCAAATACGCCGCACAAGATGGCAATGGCGCCTTCTATATCAACACCGGCTACCTATTCTAAAAAAGAGAAACTCGCTTGATAATAACCCCGAGAGTGATTCGAAACCACTCTCGGGGTTTACTATTTTTGAATTTTGCATTTTGCATTTTGGAAATTGAGTTATACTTTTGCGGCCGAAATTGCTATACAGATAATTATATGAAGGGTTTATACACAATTATGCTCTTGCTGGTCAGCAACACCTTTATGACCTTTGCGTGGTATGGTCACTTGAAGGCTCAGCAGATCAGCCCCAAGTTCTCGACACTCCCCATCTTTGTGGTCATCATCATCAGTTGGCTCATCGCGCTCTTCGAGTACTGCGCTATGGTCCCCGCCAACCGTCTGGGCTTTGTCGATAATGGAGGCCCGTTCACACTCTTCCAGCTGAAAATCATTCAGGAGGTAATCTCACTGACGGTATTCACGCTGCTGGCAATCCTGCTCTTCAAGACCGAGACGTTTCGCCTCAACTACCTCTGGTCGTTCCTCTGTCTGGTGGGTGCGGTCTTCTTCGCCTTCAAGAAGTAGCAGTCAACACAACAATCGGTCGCAAAAGTAACACCTTTGGGCTTATTGTGCTCAATATCAAACCATTGCTCTTGCCATTAACGATTAGTTGTTTACCTTTGTACTGTTCTTTCGCTCGGTAATTGGTTATCACGGTGGGAGAGCGCGCGGATTGCTTGTCCGCCCGTGGTATGTTCCCAAACCCAGAATAACCTTTATAGTAAACTACAATGACTAATGGTGTCGCTCTCGCATCTCTTTCACCCATTATTTTGAGCGACCGACCTCCACAGGCTTAGAGTATTCGCAAACAAATAGGGACTCTCTTACCGTAAGGTTTGAGAGTCCCTATTGCATTTCTAATAAGTTGTATAACAAGAGGGATTTCAAGGCTTGCGAAGGCGAGGCAAGCGGAGTTTACTTGAAGTAAATGAGCATTGCCGAACCGAGCGTAACGCAGAAATCACCTTGTTAGACAACTTATTCACTGAAAACCATCTCGTCGAAGAGATAATCCGCCTCACCAATACGGTCGATAGTGAAGAGCACAAAGCGGATATCAACAGCAATGTTGCGGCACACCTCGGAGTCAAACTCCAAGTCACTCATAGTGCTGAGCCAAGTGCGGTCGAAGTTGATACCCAGCAGCTCACCGTCACCATTGAGCACGGGGCTACCCGAGTTACCACCGGTGGTGTGGTTGGTGGCGATAAATGCCACAGGCACAGTGAGGTGAGGTTTCTCCTCAGTACCGGTGTTGATAGCCCAGCGACCATAATCCTTGGTGCGATAGATCTCTCTCAGGCGGTCGGGCACGTCGTAGTCATAGACCTCGGGGCTGTCCTTCTCCATAATACCGTCGAGGGTGGTGAAGTGCTTGTAGCTGATGGCGTCATCGCCCTCGTAGCCCTGCACACTACCGTAGGCCACACGCAGAGTGAGGTTAGCATCGGGGAAGAAGATACGGTTGGGCTCAAAATCCATCTGACCCTGCATATAGGTATGGTAGAGAGTGGTAATCTGCGAGTTAAGCTCGTTGTAGCGAGGAGTAATCTCGTTGCGCGAGATTTCCGAGAAGGCAGCAAGAAGTTTGTAAGCGGGATCCTCCTTGATGTCCACGCACGCGGCCTTAGCAGCCTCAAACTTCTCGCGCGAGGTGAGATTGCTCTCGGCAAAGAGGGCATCTACAAGTGCCTCAACCGAGCCATACTTCTCAATCTGCTCAGTGAAGTAGGCGGGCACAAAACGAGGCTCAGCCTGCTCGGCGTAGGTAGCCCACACCTGCACTGCTATATCGCGATCGATCTCGGCGGAGTAGTTCTTGTAGAAGCTATCGGGATTCCAATTCCCGCGTGTAGCGTTGCTGGCTGCGCTCATCAACTCCACCACCGAGAAAGCCTCGCTATACAGGTCGCGTGCCATAGCGTAGGGCAGCAATTCGTCGTAGGCAGCGTGGAGTTGGGGCAGTACATCTTTATACTCAGGTCGGCTACTCTCAGCCCACTTTTGGAATGATGCCTCGTAGGTCTGCTTTTTCTGCACGGTACCCAGACGCTCCAAGCCGAGGCTCTCGCCCTGCCACTTCTTCCAAGCATTGGCAATGTTGGCGTGCTTCGAGGCGTACATAATACGCACCTCGGGATCGGCCTCCTGAGCGGCGATGATGGTGTTGAGTCGCTTGGTGCGGAGGTCTATCTTCACGGGGTTGGAGTGGTTGAGGGTGTAATCCACAAAGTCGGAGGTCACATAGCGGCGGGTAGTGCCGGGGAAACCGTAAATCATAGTGAAGTCGCCCTGTTCCACACCCTTAGTTGAGATTGTGAAGAACTTCTTGGGACGGTAGGGAACATTATCCTTCGAGTATGCTGCGGGCTTGTTGTCCTTGTCGGCATAGATGCGGAAGATGGAGAAGTCGCCGGTGTGGCGAGGCCACATCCAGTTATCGGTGTCGCCACCGAACTTACCAATCGACGAGGGAGGTGCAGCCACCAGACGTACGTCACGGAAAACCTCATAGACAAAGAGGAAATACTGGTTGCCATAGTAGAGCGACTCCACCGATGCCGAGTAGCGACCATCTTCGCGTGCCTCGTCAGCAATGTCGGCAGCCTTCTCGCCAGCGTTGATACGTTCGGTCACATCCTCCATACGCACCAAGAACGAGACCGACAGACCCGGGTTGGGCAACTCCTCCTCACGCGACAAGGCCCAGAAGCCATTAGTGAGGTAGTCGTGTTCGAGCGAGGAGTGCGACTGAATCTGGCTATAACCGCAGTGGTGATTGGTCAGCAGCAGACCCTCAGCCGAGATAAGTTCGCCCGTACAGCCACCACCGAAGAGCACCACGGCATCTTTCATCGACGCTTGGTTGATGCTGTAAATATCCTCGGCAGTGAGTCGGAAACCCTTAGCCTGCATATCCTTAATTTTGTCACCAATCAGACTTGGCAACCACATACCTTCGTCGGCACGTGCCACACCCGAAAGGGCCAGCAGAGCGACAATCGAAAATAGAAATTTCTTCATAATTAGTTGAGTTATTTGTTGTTAATGATTATTTACAAACTCTTCGAGTTCCACGTATAGTCGCTGCACGGGGAGGCCTATCACATTATAGAACGACCCCTCGATATGCTCCACTGCCGCATAGCCTATCCACTCCTGAATACCGTATGCCCCCGCCTTGTCGAGCGGCGAGTAGGTATCCACATAGTACTCTATCTCCTCCGAGCGCAACTCGCGGAAGCGCACCTTGCTGTGCGACGAGAAGGAGCGTCGGCCATCTGCCGAGCGGAGCACCACACCCGTAATCACCGTATGGGTCTGACCCGAGAGCGAGCGAATCATCTCCACCGCCTCGGCTCTATCGGCAGGCTTACCCAAAATTCTATCGCCGAGTATCACCACCGTGTCGGCAGTAATCAGTATATCACCCTCAGCCAGCGGCTCAGGGTAGCCATCGGATTTGAGCCCTGCCAAGTACTCGGGTACAGCCTCCGAGGCCATATCGGCAGGATAGTTCTCTTCAACCTCATACTTGTCGGCCAGAGTAAAATCCAACCCGCAATCACCGAGCAACTGTCGGCGACGTGGCGAGTGGCTGGCAAGTATCAGCCTGCGACTGAGTAGTTTATCTTTCAGTAGTGTCATCTAATGTCAAAGTTAAATAGTTCCTCGCCACAGAGCCAGGCACGGAGCACATCGCCACGCTCCACACGCCCCACCCCTGCGGGAGTTCCCGTAAATATAAGGTCGCCGGTGCGCAGGGTCATAAACTGCGACACATAGCATATCAATTCATCGACCGACCAAATCATATCGCCCGTAAAGCCCTGCTGCCTTGGCTCACCGTTGAGCGTCATCTCAAAGCGCAGGTTTTGTACATCGCCTCCCAACTCCGAGAGCGGCAGAAAGCGGGGTGAGATGGCTGCCGAGCGGTCGAAGCCCTTGGCCTGCTCCCACGGTAGTCCTGCTTCGATAGCCTTTCGTTGCAAATCTCTGGCAGTGAAGTCGATACCCAAGCCTACCTCGTCGTAGTACTTATGCGCAAAGCGGGGGCTTATAGCCTTTCCCACTCGGTTAATCTTCACCACCAACTCCGTTTCGTACTCCACCTGCTGGCTGAACGTGGGGATATAGAAGGTGTCGTTGTTGCGCAGCATCGCAGTATCGGGTTTGAGGAAGTATATCGGCTCTGCCGAAGGCTCCCCATTATCGAACTCCTTGATGTGGTCGCGGTAGTTTCTACCTATACATATAATTTTCATCGGCTACTCTCCTTTCAGCAATTCGACCATACGTCGTGCAAACCTCTCCGAGGCTCCCGCACCACCCACCACTGCCGATAGTTCGGCATAGTCGGCCATCATCTTGGCGTGGCCCTCGCCGCCCTTCATAACTCGTCGCAGTTCGGCCGAGGCGTTCTCCACCGACATATCGGCCTGCAACAACTCCTTAACCACCTCGCGCTCCATAATGATATTGACAAGCGAGATATATTTAATCTTCACCACCTTCTTAGCCAACCACATAGTCAGCGGGTCGAAACTGTAACATACCACCTCGGGAGTGCCGATAAGGGCAGTTTCGAGCGTTGCAGTACCCGAGGTCACCACTGCTGCATCTGCATAACTTAGCAACTCGTAGGTCTTGTCAGTCACATAGCTGAGTGGCGCATCACCTGCCACCTTGTCGTACAATCCACGGTCGAGCCACGACACTGCCGCCACCACAAACTGCACATCGGTCATCTGTCGGGCAAGTGCCGCCATCTGGGGCAGATTATTCTTTATCTCGCTGCTGCGACTACCCGCCAGCAGTGCCACAAGAGGTTTTGCGGGGTCTAAGCCTTGCGCAGCAAAGAACTCCTTCCTGCTCGGCAAATTAGCAGTACGCTCACTGATAGCGTCCATCAGAGGGTTACCCTCGTAGATAGCCTCAATGCCTCGCTGGCGGAAATACTCCACCTCGAAGGGGAAGATGATAAAGAGCTTATCGACATACTTACGCAACTGCTTCACCCTCGACTGCTTCCACGCCCACACCTTGGGCGATATGTAGTAGAAGACCTTGATACCGTGTTTTTTGGCAAACTTTGCCATTTTAAGGTTGTGGCCAGGGTAGTCGATGAGTATCAGCACGTCGGGCTTGTAGTCCAACACATCTTGCTGACACTGACCGAGTTGCGAAAGTATAGTACGCAGATTGCGCACCACCTCCACAGCACCGAAGAAAGAGGCACTCTTGTAGTGGTGTGCCAAGTTCTCGGCACCACCCACCTCGGCCATACGGTCGCCACCCCAGAAGCGAAACTTCGCCTCAGGGTCTGCCACCAGCAACCCCTTCATCAGATTTGCCCCGTGCAAATCGCCCGACGCTTCACCAGATATTATGTAATATCTCATAATTCCTTTTACTTCTTTTCCAAAAGATCGGGTCTTAACCGTTTTGTTCGCTCATAGGCTTGCGCCTCTTTCCACTTCTCTATCTCGCCAAAGTTGCCCGAAAGCAAAATATCGGGGACTTTCCAGCCTCGGAAATCGGCGGGGCGGGTATAGACAGGAGGGGCTAACATATCGTCTTGAAAGCAGTCGGTCAATGCCGACTCCTCGTCGCCAATAGCGCCGGGCAGCAGACGCACGACACTGTCGGCAATCACCGCGGCAGCCAACTCGCCCCCCGTCAGCACATAGTCGCCAATAGAAATCTCGCGGGTGATAAGGTGGTCGCGGATACGCTGGTCGATGCCCTTGTAGTGGCCGCAGAGTATAATAATGTTCTCCATCAACGAGAGGCGGTTGGCCTCGTGTTGGTCATAGACCACACCGTCGGGCGACATATATATCACCTCGTCGTAGGTGCGCTCACTCTGCAACTTCTCCACGAGTTCAAATACAGGCTCGCACTTCATCACCATACCTGCCTCACCACCAAAGGGATAGTCGTCGGTAGTCTTACGCTTGTCGTGGGCGTAATCGTGCAGGTTATGCACCACAATCTCCACCAACCCCTTCTGCTGTGCACGCGAGAGTATCGACTCACCGAGTGGCGAGGTGAGCAGTTCGGGCACTACGCTGATAATATCTATTCTCATAACTCTCTACTCCTCAAAAGGTTGATTAAATCCACCCTGCAATACCTCGGTGATAAAGGGGTTATACATCGCCTCGTGGCCTATCGAGCTATCGCCACCGTGACCCGGATAGACGCGTACCTCGTCGCCGAGAGGCAGGATTTTGCCGATGATGCTCTGCATAATCTGGTCGTAGTCGCCACCTTGCAGGTCGGTGCGGCCAATGCTCTCGCGGAAGAGCGTATCGCCCGAGAAGAGCACACCCTCCTTGCGGTTGAAGAAGCAGAGGTGACCGGGGCAGTGACCGGGGGTGTGAAGCACCTCCAACGAGGTATTACCGAAAGTGACGGTATCGCCATCGGTGAGCTCCTTATCGATTTTCAGAGGCTCGGTAGCCGAGCGGAAGCCAAAGAGGCGACCCTGCACCACAGCCTGACGCAGCAGTGGCTCGTCGGCGCTACTCATACAAAAAGGCACACCGTAGCGACTGCGGAGAGTATCGACACCGGGGGTATGGTCAAAGTGACCGTGAGTATTGAGCAGATATTTGGGTTTCAACCCCTTAGCCTCCAAGAAGGCAAAGAGTTTCTCATCCTCCGCAGGGTTTGAGTTGCCCGCATCGATAATCACCGCCTCGCAGGTTTCGTCCCACACAACGTAGGTGTTCTCGCCGAGATTATTGAAGGTAAATCGTGCTATATTCATATTTCGAGATTTTTAGTCAAAACAAATTATGACAAATATAACGAGTTTTTTTGAGATTTCTCTTTTTTGTCGCTATCTTTATACTCTCAAACAGACTTATAATAACAAATAACTATAAAATGAAAAGAGTACTTACCGTTGTGGTCTGCCTGTTGTTCAGCGCAACCCTCAGTGCGCAGTTTGGTCGCACCTATGTTTACAAAACCGTACAGGACATCGCCTATCGTGCCGAGAATCCTAACGACTACGCTGCCGAGCGTTGCAAACTCGACATCTACTACCCCTCCGACAAGGAGAACTTCTCGACCCTCATCTGGTATCACGGTGGCGGTCTGACAGGTGGTCAAAAGAGCGTACCCGCCGAGCTGATGAACAAGGGTATCGCTGTGGTGGCTGTTGGCTACCGCCTCTCGCCCAGTGCAACCGTTGAGGAGTGTATCGACGATGCGGCAGCAGCAGCGGCGTGGGTTGTAAATCACATTGCAGAGTATGGCGGTAACCCCGATATGCTCTTCGTGTCGGGCCACTCGGCAGGTGGCTACCTCACCTCGATGATTGGTATGGACAAGAGTTGGTTGGCTCCCTACGGTGTTGACCCCGACGAGGCATTTGCAGCACTGCTCCCTTATAGTGGTCAGGCCATCACCCACTTCACTCGTCGCAGCGAGTTGGGAATGAAGGACACTCAACCGCTGGTTGATGAGCTCTCGCCCCTCTACCACGTACGCCCCGACTGCGCTCCTATGGTTATCTACTCGGGCGATCGTGAGTTGGAGATGCTGGGTCGTTACGAGGAGAACGCCTACCTGTGGCGTATGATGAAGATTTGCGGTCATCCCGACATAACTCTCTACGAGCTCGACGGTTTCAACCACAACACTATGGCTTCGCCCGCTCACCAGCTTGCAGTGCAGTATATCCGCACCAAAGAGCGCGCAGCCTCACAGCAGAGATAACAATAAACACAGAATACAGTGGCAAGAAAGAGAGATAAATACCCTCGTATCGAGGGACTCGAAATCACAGCACTCGCCGCCGAGGGTAAAGCACTCGGCCACTACAACGATATGGTGGTCTTTGTGCCGATGACAGTGCCCGGCGATGTGGTCGATGTGCAGATTAAGCAGAAGCGTAAACGCTATATGGAGGGCTATGTGGTTGGCGTACAGAAGTACTCCCCGCTGCGCACCACTCCTGCCTGTGCCCACTTCGGGGTGTGTGGCGGTTGCAAGTGGCAGTGCCTGCCCTACGAGGAGCAGCTCCGATTTAAGCAGCAGCAGGTAGTGGAGCAGCTCAGCCGCATAGGCAAGGTGGAGTTGCCCGAGATTTCGCCAATCCTCGGCTCGGAGAAGACCCTCTTCTACCGCAATAAGTTGGAGTTCACCTTTGCACCTCGTCGCTGGAAGACCTACGAGGAGATTGCTGCGGGTGAGGATATCCCCGATGCTCCGGCACTCGGTTTCCATATCCCCGAGATGTTCGACAAGATTTTGGATATCGACAAGTGCTACCTGCAAGCCGACCCCTCAAATGCTATCCGCCTGGAACTCAAACGTTTCTGCGTAGATAATGGCTTGACTTTCCACGACATACGTCAGCACACGGGCCTGATGCGCGGAGTGATTATCCGCACCGCCTCGACGGGTGAGGTGATGGTGATCGTCATCTTTGGCGAGGAGCAGCCCGAGCAGATAAAGATGGTGATGGAGCACCTCCGCACAACATTTAGCGAGATTACCTCGTTGATATATATGGTTAACACCAAGTTAAACGACTCGGTGACCGATGTGGAGGCCCACTGCTACGCGGGCAAGGACCATATCTTGGAGGAGATGGAGGGCTTGAAGTTCAAGGTAGGGCCCAAGTCGTTCTACCAGACCAACTCGGAGCAGGCCTACCGCCTCTACTCCGTAGCTCGCCAGATGGCCGATTTGCAGGGCGATGAGGTGGTATATGACCTCTACACGGGCACAGGTACGATTGCCAACTTTGTGGCAGGCAAGGCCCGCAAGGTGGTAGGTGTGGAGTATGTTCCCGAGGCTATTGAGGACGCTAAGGTCAACTCGGCAATAAACGGTATTGAGAATACTGTATTCTATGCCGGCGATATGAAAGATGTGCTGAGCGACGACTTTGTGGCAGCCAATGGCCGACCCGATGTGATTATCCTCGACCCACCCAGAGCAGGTGTTCACGAGGACGTAATTGCCACCATACTCCGCGCTGCACCCGAGAGGATTGTATATGTAAGTTGCAACCCCGCAACTCAGGCACGAGATTTGGCACTCCTCGACGAGGCATACAAGGTGGTAGCCATACAGCCTGTGGATATGTTCCCGCATACCCACCACGTTGAAAATGTAGTAAAACTTATTAAGCGATGAAACGTCTTTTCTCAATTCTGATAGTTGCCCTTTTTGGCCTCTTCTCGGCACACGCCCAGGTAGTGCAGCCGAACTATATTGAGGCCGAACTAAGCGACACGCCCGACACCGATTACATCTACCAGCTCCCCTACTCGGTAGGCACTAAGGCTACCGCAGTGAGCATTTCGGCGATTGAGGCTAAGCACCTACCGCCCGACAATCTGGTCGATTTCCGTGCCTTCGAGTTTCATTTCAAGAAGCCTACCGATGTGTGCGCTGTTCGCTCCGGTAAGGTGCTCTTGGCAGAGATGCCCAAGGTGCGTATTCAGCACGCCGACGGTACGGTAGCCGAGTATGCCGCCTTTGCCGAGGGTAGTATCTGTGTGGAGGTTGGCGACGAGGTGACCACAGGTCAGAAGATTGGCACAAGTGGTAAGAGTCTTTTCTCTGAGGCTGAAAATGTTATCACCTTTGAACTCTACCATCGCAAGAGCAACACCAGCCAAGCACCACGCCTCCGAGGTTACGCAGTGCTAAACCACTATCTGGACCCACTATTCAGAAGTCAGCGCGGTGTTAAACCGTTGCAGGATATGAAGCGTTACAAAGCAAAGAGAGTCAATTAAATAGATATAGTTATGAAGAGGGTATTTTTATCGTTGGCAGCACTCTTTACGGTGCTCACTGCCGAGGCGCAGGCACAGCCCGAAAGCGCAGTTTCGGACAAGGATAGTTTTATTGAGGTTAGTGCCACAGTAGAGCGCGAAGTTGAGCCTAACGAGATTGAGGTGAGCATCACCTTGGAGCAGACAGGCGTCAATGAGAAAGTGCCCGTTGACCATCAGCAGCGCCTACTCACCACAGCACTCGATGGAGCTAGTATCCCCGCCACCGAGAGGCTGAGGATTGAGGATGTGAGCAACTCTCTGCGCGAGGCCTTCCTGCGCAAAGATGAGGTACGCACCACCAAGCGACTTGTGCTCACTCTCCACACCACTCAGGAGTTGGCCGAGGCATTTGCCATCTTCAACCGACTCGGCATAAGCAGTGCCAATGTCACCAAGGCTACCCGCAACGACTTCGACACGCTCAAAGCCGAACTCCGCGTGGAGGCTATCCGTAAGGCTAAGCAAAACGCCGATTCACTCGCCGAGGCCATAGGCCAAAAGGCGGGAGGAGCCTTCTGGATTATGGACAGTGGCTATATGGCTGGCGAAGGTGGCTCGGTGACCCGCTTTGGTGTGATGCTCAAATCGAGCAACGCGATGGACAGCATAGCCACCGAATCGGCAGAGGAGAGCCTGCAATTCAATAAATTGCAACTCCGCTACTCGATAAATGCCAAATTTTATCTATTTTAGCAGTGACAAACCGTAAACCGATTGGTATGAAACATACATTTCGATTTGATTACGAGCACTTCGAGTCACTCGAACTGCTCTCGGCAGACGACAGAGAGCTCATCGCTGCAGCTCGTGAGGCGCTCCGTGGAGCACACCCAGACTACTCTAACTTCCGCGTAGGTGCAGCAGCACGCTTGGAGAGCGGCAAAATTGTGGTTGGCAGCAACCAAGAGAGCGAGGTATTCCCCGCCACTATGTGTGCCGAGCGCACCCTGCTCTACCACCACCAAGCCACAATGGCCGACGACCGCATCAAGGCCCTTGCGATAGTATCCTCCCCAGGTGAGCGCGAGTGCTATCCGTGCGGTCAGTGTCGTCAGGTGATGCGCGACGTGGAGAAGCGACAAGGCTCTGACTATAAGGTACTTATGTGCAGCGACTCTTCGGCCAGCGTAGTCGGCAGAGCCACCGACCTGCTCCCATTTACTTTCGAACTTTAACCCACCCCAAAACTATGTTCAAACCCGAAGATATTCTTTACGAAGATAACCATCTGATTGCAGTCAACAAACACTCAGGCGACCTCGTCCAGAGCGACCCCGACGGTACAACCTCGCTCGAAGAGGAGGTCAAGGAGTATATCAAACGTCGCGACAAGAAGCCCGGCGCGGTATTTCTTGGCGTTATCCACCGCATCGACCGCCCTGTAAGTGGTGTAGTGCTCTTTGCCAAGACAAGCAAGGCACTGACCCGTATGAACGAGGCAGTCCGCCTGCGCAAAATCGACAAACGCTATTGGGCTATCACCGAGGAGCGCCCCGAGGAGGAGAGCGGCGAACTTCGCCACTGGATAGCACGCGACGGTAAGACCAACAAGAGCCACGTCTATCAGAAGCCCAAGGGCGACGCTCAGGAGGCGCTTTTGAACTATGCGCTCATTGGAGCAAGTACCAATTATACACTATTGGAAGTTCAACTGATTACAGGTCGTCACCACCAGATTCGCGCTCAGCTTGCGCGTATCGGCTGCCCCATCAAGGGCGACTTGAAGTATGGTGCAGCGCGTTCCAACAAGGGAGGTGGCATCTCACTCCACTCGCGTAGTGTGCGATTTGAGCACCCCACCCTCAAAGAGGAGATTCTCATCGAGGCTCCTGTACCACAAGAGGACAACCTCTGGCGATTCTTCGAGGAGAGCCAGATGTAACCAAGCTACACAAAGAACGCAAAGCCCGCCTTACGGAAGGCGGGCTTTACTTATTGTAAACAATATAATTAGGCGGCTAACTTCGCATCAACACGGATTTTGTGCCACACCATTGCACCAATCGCAATGGTCAGCACTCCACCAAGCAGGTATGCCAGAGTGCGGTTGGCCATACCGAAGAGGAGCGGCGACACAAATATATAGCTCGAACATACATAGGTCATCACAAGTGCAGGTATGAGGCCAATCATCACACCACGCTTGCCACGCGCAAAATAGACTACAATAGTCCAAAGTGTGAAGCAGGCAAGCACCTGATTGAGCCAACTGAAATAGCTCCACATAGTCTGGAAAGGCAGACAGAAGAGTATCACAAGAGCGGCCACAAAGAGAGGCACACAGATAATCGCACGGTTGATATACTTCTTCTGCGACAAGCCTATAAAGTCGGCGATAATCAGTCGTGCCGAGCGGAAAGCGGTATCGCCTGAGGTGATGGCACAAGCCACCACACCAATCACCACCACTACCGACATCACGCTACCAAGCGTAGTAGTTGTAATCTCGTCAATCAGCAGCGCAGCGGCACCGCCATTGGCCACAATAGCCTCATTAAGTCCCTCTACTCCACCCCAGAAGGCCATACCGATAGCCGCCCAGATAAGGGCAATTATCGACTCCGAAATCATCGCTCCGTAGAATATGGGGCGGCAGTCGCGCTCACTCTTCATACAGCGCGCCATAATTGGCGATTGAGTGGCGTGGAAGCCCGATATTGCACCACAAGCGATAGTAGTAAAGAGCATTGGCATTATCGGGAAATTCTCGGCATCGAAGCGGTTATTAGCCAGCGAGGTGAGTTCAGGGATATGGTAGTTACCGTTGAAAATCAGCACCCCGAATACCGACACTGCCATAACGAGCAGTAGCAGTCCGAAGATAGGATAGAGCCTGCCGACAATCTTGTCGATAGGCATCATAGTAACCAAGAAGTAGTAGGCCATAATCACCAACAGCACTATCAACAGCAGCCACGAGCGACCACCCACTCCCTCTTCGAGCAGACCATCGGGCACGATAGGTGCCAAATCTGCCGCAATAAGTTCGGCGGGCTGCGACATAAAGACCGCACCGACCAATACCATCAGCGCAGCCGAGAAGATAAGCATAAAGATTCGGGCACGACCACCCAGATAGGTTCCCGTCAGCGTGGGAAGATTTGCGCCACCGCTACGCAGCGAGATAACACCCGCCACATAGTCGTGCATAGCACCCATAAAGACACCGCCGAGAGTAATCCACAGGAAGGCCACCGGCCCGTATGCTGCACCAAGCACCGCACCAAACACAGGGCCGAGACCTGCAATATTGAGCAGTTGTATCAGAAAGATACGCCAACGCGGCATAGGCACATAGTCCACACCGTCGTAGTGGGTCTGGCTTGGCACGGGAGCCTTTGGATCGATACCCATCTTACGATCGAGGTAACTGCCATAGAGAAAATAGGCACCCACCAATAGCGACAAACATATCAAAAAGGTAATCATAACACTTCATTTTACTACAAATATAGCAATTTCGCTCAAATCGGAAAATAAATTTGCTACTCCTTGTTACAAAATTGGTTATTAATCGTCATTAATATGTAGTGACACCGATAGACCGTTTCAAAATAAAATGGTATATTTGCGTGGAACTTTTTTAGACTTATTTGTTAAACATTTTCCACCCACAAATTGGGCGGGGATAAAACGAAAAGAATTTATGAAAAAGTTTGTTTTGCTGATTAGTGTACTTGTCATTGCTTGTTGCTGCTACGCGGGCTACGAGATTAGCCGTGCGGCAGGTAAAAACCTTATCTCGATCACCTATAACGGTTATGAGAGCGAAGGAGAGGAGACAATAGTTATCACCGGCGATGCTCCCAAAAAGAGTGAGAATCGCACAGTTGCCCCCTTCCACACAATAGTAACGGGCGAAGCAATTGATGTGGTTTACACAGCCGCGCAGAACTACTCAATGGTGGTAGAGGCCGACCGTAGAGTAATAGACAATGTAAAGACCGAGGTGCGCGGTGGTGTGCTCTACATATCATATAAAGGCAGGGTAGCAATCCGCAACAGCAACCAAACCACTATTCACCTTACCGGCAAGGATTTGCGCGAGGTGCGTGCCTCGTCGAGTAGTGATGTGGTGCTCAATATGGCAAAGGGTGCTCCCGTACCTGAATTTAAGATGGATATTACAAGTGCAGCAGAGTTGGTTCTCAACCACCTTTCAGCACAGAGAGTAGAGATAGAGTTGACAAGCACCGCCTCCATTGTAGGCACTATTAGCAATGCCGAAGAGGTAGATGTAGATATGTCGAGCGCATCGGATTTGTCACTCAGCGGCAAGTGTCACACTCTCCGAGTTGATGCAAGCAGCAGTGCCGATGCCGACTTAAAGAATTTGAAGGCAGTCGTAGCAAACGTCGATGCAAGTAGCGCTGCTACGGTGAGTGTATGGGTCAGCGAGAGCCTAACAGCCGACGCAAGCAGTGCGGCAGATATCCTCTACCGTGGTGAGGAGGGAGTGAGTGTCGATGCCGATACCAGCAGTGCCGGCTCGGTAGGACGATTACGATAGCCCCGCCCAAAGAAGAGAGAAACAGTAAAAACAGATAATGGCAAAGAGAGAGAAACAGAGCAACGACACAGCAGCACGCAAGCCCAAGGAGTCGCAGCTGATGGCACAATTCAACGAGCTGAAAGCCGCTAATAGCGACGCTATTCTGCTATTCCGTGTGGGCGACTTCTACGAAACCTACGGTAGCGATGCAGTGGAGGCAAGCGGCATCCTCGGCATCACCCTCACCCGCAAGGCAAATGGCGAGGCGGGCTATACCGAGATGGCAGGTTTCCCCTATCACGCCATCGACGCCTATCTGCCCAAACTTGTGCGTGCAGGTCGTCGTGTGGCCATCTGTGAGCAGCTCGAAGACCCAAAGACCGTCAAGGCCGGAAAACTCGTACATCGTGGCGTAACGGAACTCATCACCCCGGGCGTGGTGCTGAGCGACAACGTTCTCTCGGTCAAGGAGAACTCCTATCTCTGTGCCCTCTGTTTCGACAGGCAGAACATTGGCGTAGCCTTCCTCGACCTCTCGACAGGTGAGTTTCTGGCTGCCGAAGGCTCCGAAGACTACATCGACAAACTTATAGCCAACCTCTCCCCAAAGGAGATACTCTACTCGCGTGGCGAGGAGAACAACTACGCCTCACTGCTCGGCTCGTCGCGTTACTACTCCTACAAGCTCGACCCGTGGGTATTCTCGGAGCAGGGAGCACGCGAGAGGCTACTCCGTCAGCTCGGCGCCGAGTCGCTCAAAGGCTACGGAGTGGAGGAGATGAGTGCCGCCATACGTGCCGCAGGTGCCATATTGGCCTACCTCGATATGACCGAGCACAAGCAGACCGCCCACATCACCACCCTGTCGCGCATCGAGCGCGACCGTTACGTGTGGGTCGATCGTTTCACCATTGCCAACCTCGAACTATTCCCCACTGGCGACCGTTCGGGTCGTTCGCTCATCGAAACCATAGACCGCACCACGACCCCGATGGCGGGTCGTATGTTGCGCCATTGGGTGACGATGCCCCTCAAAGAGCGTGCGCCCATCGAGGAGCGTCTGGCCACGGTAGAGATATTCCGTAACGACGAGGAGTTGGCCGAGGCCACCGCCGAAGCACTCGCTATGATTGGCGACTTGGAGCGTCTGGCATCGCGCATAGCCACCCAGCGCATTACACCGCGCGAGGTGGTACAACTTGCACGCTCGCTCACCGCATTGGAGCAGTTGCAGCTACTCTTCCAGAGCAGCGACCACCCCACCCTCCACGCAGTAGCCGAGCGCATACAGCTCTGCACCGAGGCACGCGAGCGTATCAAAGCAGAGATATATCCCGATCCACAGAACAACCAGATAGCCAAGGGCGGCGTGATAGCCGACGGAGTAGATATGGAGCTCGACGACCTGCGTCGCATAGCGCTCCGTGGCAAAGATGTGTTGATGGAGATACAGCAGCGCGAGATTGAGGCCACAGGCATCACCTCGCTCAAAGTGAACTACAACTCCGTATTCGGCTACTACATAGAGGTGCGCAACACCCACAAAGACCGCGTACCCGAGGGTTGGATACGCAAGCAGACACTCGTAAATGCCGAGCGCTACATAACCGCCGAGCTCAAAGAGTACGAAGAGAAGATACTCGGTGCCGAGGAGCGCATACTCGCCATCGAGGCACGACTATACGCCTCACTGCTCGAATACCTCGCCGATTGGATACCCTCGCTGCAACTCGACGCTGCCATAGTGGCACGCATCGACTGTCTGCACTCCTTCTCGGTACTCGCAAGCGAAAAAGGTTACGCCAAGCCCGATGTGACCGACGACAACTCGATAGAGATACGCTCAGGTCGTCACCCCGTAATCGAGAGCCTGCTGCCCGTAGGTGAGCAGTACGTGCCCAACGATATCTACCTCGACAGCGAGCGACAGCAGATAATGATTATCACCGGCCCCAACATGTCGGGTAAATCGGCCCTCCTGCGTCAGACAGCACTCATAGTGCTCCTCGCGCAGATAGGTTGCTACGTGCCCGCGCAGAGCGCACGAATAGGCGTAGTGGACAAGATATTCACCCGCGTAGGGGCGAGCGACAACATTTCGCAAGGCGAGAGTACCTTTATGGTCGAGATGTTGGAGTCGGCAGCCATACTCAACAACGCCACAGAGCGCAGCCTCGTGCTGCTCGACGAGATTGGTCGCGGCACAAGCACCTACGACGGTATATCCATAGCGTGGTCGATGGTCGAGTACCTGCACAACTCTCCACACTCGCGCGCCAAGACGATGTTCGCCACACACTACCACGAGCTCAACGAACTCGAAAATACCCTCGAAAGAGTCAAAAACTACAACGTATCGGTAAAAGAGGTAGGCCGCAAGATACACTTCCTGCGTCGTCTCGAACGCGGTGGAACAGAGCACTCGTTCGGTATTCACGTGGCACGTATGGCAGGTATGCCACGCAAAGTGGTGGCACGCGCCGAGGAGATACTCAAAGGACTCGAAGCAGCACACGAAGGCGACACAATAAGCAGCGGCAGCGGCCCGCGCACCAAACGCGCCAACACCCGCGAGGCAACTGCGCAACCACAACTGCAACTCTCGATGTTCCAACTCGACGACCCCGTACTTGTGCAGATACGCGACCAAATACGCGACCTGGACATCAACTCCCTAACACCCCTCGAAGCACTCTACACACTCAACGAGATTAAAAAGATTACAGGATTGTAGAGATTTTGTTGATGTTTCTTTCGAGCCTTTTTGTAAAAAGGCTCCCCAAAAACTTTTGTGCTATTTAGTTTGCGTGTTTAGGGATAGCCTGCGGCTATTACGACAATAAAAAGAGATAGGTCTTATTCAAGTAAACTTGATAATTCCTATCTCTTTTCATTATCGCACCATCTTCGATGGCGTTCCCCTAAACCCGAAAAACAAAATTATTACAGAAAAGAGTTAATAGGTGAAGCCAATTTATTCTCAAAGAGTCTAATCGGTTTTCCCTAACACTCTCTAAGTTCCCTAACACTCCTTAACACTCCCTATATTTAACCGCAAAA
>JAFXAY010000016.1 GCA_017521965.1 Tidjanibacter sp.
ACCGCAAAACACTCGCGGGTAGCAATTTTGCTACCCGCGAGTAAAATGATAGGGAGTTTAGTGAATTTAAGGAATTTAGGGAGTTTAAAGATTCTCCCATAACTCTCATTGTTCCCATTATTCCCGTAACTCCCATCATAAAAAACCTGAGAGCAATTCGATATTGCTCTCAGGTTTCTTATTTAGAGTTGTATCTCTCTTACTCGTTCTTCGACTTGATCTCAGCCTTGATAGCTGCGTGAGCAGCTGCCAGACGTGCGATAGGCACGCGGAAAGGCGAGCAAGATACATAGTTCAGGCCTGCGTAGTGGCAGAACTCAACGCTGCTGGGCTCACCACCGTGCTCACCGCAGATACCGCACTTCAAGTTGGGGCGAGTGCCACGACCCTTGAAGACACCCTCGCGTACCAACTGACCTACACCGTTCTGGTCGAGAACGCGGAAGGGGTCAGCCTTGATGATGCCCTTGTCCAGATAGGTGGGCAAGAACTTACCAATATCGTCGCGCGAGAAGCCCAAAGTCATCTGGGTAAGGTCGTTAGTACCGAAGCTGAAGAACTCGGCAACCTCTGCAATCTGGTTAGCAGTTACAGCAGCACGAGGAACCTCAATCATAGTACCTACCATATAGTCGATGCGGTCGTTGCGCTCTGCAAACACCTGCTCGGCAACGCTGTCGATAATGTTCTTCTGGTAGCGCAACTCCTTGTGGTTACCTACCAGAGGTACCATAATCTCAACGTGTACGGGAGTACCCTCAGCGCGAACGTTCATAGCGGCCTCGATGATAGCACGTGCCTGCATCTCGGTAATCTCGGGGTTGGTGTTACCCAAGCGGCAACCACGCAGACCGAGCATAGGGTTAACCTCCTGCAACGACTCTACGCGCTCGCGTACCTCCTCGAACGAGATACCCAGCTCCTCAGCAAGCTCCTTCTGCTCCTTCTCGAAGTGAGGAACGAACTCGTGCAAGGGGGGATCCAAGAGGCGAACAGTCACAGGGTGACCCTTCATAGCACGGAACAGACCCATAAAGTCCTCACGCTGCATAGGCAGCAACTTAGCCAGAGCAGCACGACGACCCTCCTCGTTCTTGGCGAGAATCATCTCACGCATGGTGGTGATGCGGTCGCCATCGAAGAACATATGCTCGGTGCGGCACAGACCGATACCCTCAGCACCAAACTCAAATGCCTGAGCAGCGTCCTTGGGAGTATCAGCGTTAGCGCGAACCTTCATATGAGCATACTTGCTGGTCAGGTCCATCAACTTGGCGAAGTCGCCACTCATATTTGCAGCACGGGTAGCAACCTGGCCGAGGTAAACCTCACCGGTCGAACCGTTGAGCGAAATCCAGTCGCCCTGCTTAATTTTAATGTCACCAATCTCGATGGTGCGCTTCTTATAGTCGATCTTCAACTCACCTGCACCCGATACGCAGCACTTACCCATACCACGAGCCACAACAGCTGCGTGCGAGGTCATACCACCACGAGCGGTGAGGATACCTGCTGCGTCGAGCATACCCTTCAAATCCTCGGGCGAGGTCTCAACGCGTACGAGGATAGCACGGATACCGGTCTCCTCGAAGTTGGTAGCCACGTCGTCGGCGAAGAATACTACGGGACCGGTAGCAGCACCAGGAGATGCGGGGAGACCCTTAACGATAACCTTTGCATTCTTGATAGCCTTCTTGTCGAATACGGGGTGGAGCAACTCGTCGAGTTTCTCGGGCTCGCAGCGCAATACTGCGGTCTTCTCGTCGATAAGGCCCTCAGCCAGCATATCCATAGCAATCTTAACCATCGCAGCACCGGTACGCTTACCGTTACGAGTCTGCAACATCCAGAGTTTACCGTTCTGAATGATGAACTCCAAATCCTGCATATCGGTGAAGTACTTCTCCAACTTATCCTGAATCATATTGAGCTCAGCGTAAGCCTCGGGCATAGTCTCCTCCAACGAAGGATACTTGGCTACGCGCTCCTCCTCGCTGATGTTCTGAGCAGCAGCCCAACGACGCGAACCCTCGATGGTAATCTGCTGGGGAGTGCGGATACCTGCAACCACATCCTCGCCCTGAGCGTTAATCAGATACTCACCGTTGAAGATGTTCTCACCGGTAGCAGCATCACGGGTAAAGGCAACACCGGTAGCCGAGTCGTCGCCCATATTACCGAACACCATTGCCTGTACGTTTACTGCGGTACCCCACTCAGCGGGGATATTGTTGAGCTTGCGGTAGAGGATAGCGCGCTCGTTCATCCAGCTGCCAAATACAGCGCAGATAGCGCCCCAAAGCTGATCCCAAGGATTAACGGGGAAATCCTCGCCGGTCTGAGCCTTAACAGCAGCCTTGAACTTAACTACCAACTCCTTCAAGTCGTCGGTGGTCAGCTCGGTGTCGTTCTTCACACCACGCTCCTCCTTCATCTCGTCGATAATCTCCTCGAAGGGATCCTGATCCTCCTTATTTGCGGGCTTCATGCCAAGTACGACGTCGCCATACATCTGAACGAAACGACGATACGAGTCCCAAGCAAAGCGAGCATTACCGGTGCGTGCGGCCATAGCCTCAACAGCATCGTCGTTCATACCCAGGTTCAAGATGGTATCCATCATACCGGGCATCGAAGCACGAGCACCCGAACGAACCGAAACCAACAGGGGCGACTTGTCGTCACCAAAGGTCATACCGGTCAACTTCTCAACGCCCTTGATTGCGTTCTCAACATCGGCGCGAATCATCTCGATAACCTTCTCGCGACCATATTTGTAATACTCAGTACATACATCGGTAGTGATGGTGAAACCCGGAGGCACGGGGAGGCCTACAAGGTTCATCTCAGCGAGGTTAGCACCCTTACCGCCGAGCAACTCTCTCATCTTACCATTACCCTCGGCCTTCTTGTCGCCAAAGGTATAGACTCTTTTTACGCTTGACATAAATTTTTTCCTCTTAATTAAATGTTAATTATTTTACTTTTTCCTTTATTTCAACCCGCGAAATTAACAATAAATTCTTAATTATCAAAATATAACCCCTATATATGGACACACTAATGCAATTTTCCGCTCCGTATGTTTATAAATACGGGGAGGTGATCGCTTGTTCCACCCAGATAATTATCGCCAGAGAAGGTACGCCACGGATAGCCCTCTCGCCTTTCGTCCGATAACACCCCTCTATCAATCAAATAGTTACGTGCAAATACTCCTCCCTCAATCTCGGTGTCGCCGCTAAATGCATCGGCGTCCAAGAAGATATTGTCGTAGAGATACCAATTCCCCTCAAATGCGTAGGAGCCGACATCGTCAATCGGCATCAGCCACCCCTTGTCGCTCTCGCCATAGCGGTCGCGGCGACCAAAGGTGCGGCGGATAACCTCGTCGCCAGGCGTGGAGTTCATATCGCCCATCACCACCACGCGCGCCGAGCGTGAGCTGTGGCGCAGCGAGTCGGCAAAGCCGTAGAGCCCCTGCATAGCCTCCAAGCGTGCGTCGAAGTCGTTGATTTGCGACGGTGCGTGCCACACCAGCAGGTCGATGCGCTCACCGCTCAGAGTGCCACGCACATAGAGCACCTCGCGTGAGGAGGAGGTGCTGAGTTGTGTGACGAGTTCGGGGGTGAAGCGGTCGCCACGATAGAGCAGTGCAATATCTATTCCACGATTGTCGGAGGTGGTACGGTGTATGTAGTTGTAGTCCTCGCTCATTGTCATCACCAAGTCGCGCACCACCTTCTCGTTCTCCACCTCGGCAAGCCCCACAATATCGGCCGCCATATCGTCGAGCACCCGCGCCACAGAGCGCAACTTGGCTTGGTAGCGCTCCTCGCTCCACGACTTGGCACCCTCGGGCGTATAATCCTCATCGCCCTCAAAGGGGGAGTCGGCGGTGTCGTAGAGGTTTTCGGTATTCATAAAGGCTATGGTACTCACCTCGCGCCACGAGTGGTTGATGTCCTGTCCGACGAGCGAGCAGGGTAGGGCGAGGAGTAACAACAGATATATTCCGATATGACGGTACATAAATTGGTGGGTTAGGGTGATAAAATTAAGAAAAAAATCGGATATTTGTATTACAAAACATCAGATAATGCTATGAAGATAGTTGCCGACAACCAAATTCCCTACCTCGCCGACCCTTTGGCGCGTGTGGCGCAGGTGGTCACCATCGATGGCGAGGGTATCACTCCGCGCGAGGTGCGCGATGCCGATGTGTTGATAGTGCGCACCCGTACCCGATGCGACAGCCGACTGTTGGAGGGTAGCAGTGTGCGTATAATATGCACTGCCACAATCGGATACGACCATATCGATATGGAGTGGTGCAAAGCCCACGGAATAGAGGTGATTACCGCCGCAGGGTGCAACTCGCGTGCTGTGCTCCAATATGTGTCGGCAGTCTTGGCGCTCCACCTCTCGCGTTGCGCCACCGAGCCGCAGCAGATGACTCTCGGTGTGGTCGGTGTGGGAAATGTTGGTCGTCTGGTGGCCGACTATGCGCGCAGTTGGGGTTTCCGCGTCTTGTGCAGCGACCCTCCGCGCGAGGAAGCCGAGGGGCTGGGTCGCGAAGAGGGCTTTGTGCCTCTCGATGAACTACTTGCCGAGTCGGATATTGTAACTCTTCACCCCTTGCTATCGCGCGATGGCAAACACCCAACCTACCACCTGATAGGTAGCAAGGAGCTTGCTCTGTTGCGACCACGCGCAGCGCTGATTAACGCCTCGCGAGGCGAGGTGGTCGATAGCGAGGCTCTGCTCGATGTGTTGAGCACCAAGCACTTAGCCTGCTACTTAGATGTGTGGGAGGGCGAGCCGAACAAGATAGACCAGAGGCTTGTACGACAGGCTATTATCTCCACTTTCCACATCGCAGGCTACTCCCTGCAAGGCAAGGCCAACGCCTCGTCAATCGTGGTGCGTGCTCTCTCCGAGCGTCTGGGCCTCCCCTTCACCGAGTGGTTTCCTACCGAGGTCAAACCCTCACAGCCCCGACCTATCGAGTGGGAGCAGATGTGCGCCGAGATTGAGAACTACTGCACCCTCGAAGAGATTGACGCCAAGCTGAAAGCACAACCCCAAAACTTTGAGCGATTTCGCAAAAATTATGCTCTGCGCAAGGAGTTTTTCTGATGGAGTGAGCGGATTGCGATAAAATGAGTATCTTTGTGAGAGAAAACCGATAGAACTATGCCAAGATTTTCGTTGAGAAACCACCCCTCAATCTTCTCTATGGAGGGTAAGCACCGCTTGCGCTTGTGGGTGCTTGGTCGTGTAGGCAGCTCCCGATTCGGGCGTTGGCTGCTCACCAAGTGTTACTCCTATGAAGATAGTCTCTTGGAGCGCGAGATTTTTGGTGTCAGCTTCCCTAATCCCGTCGGCATCGCGGCAGGATTCGATGTCGATGGTCGTTACTATCGCCAACTGAGGTCACTCGGCTGGGGATTTGTGGAGATTGGCACTCTCACCCCCAAACCTCAGACAGGCAATGCCCGACCACGATTCTTCCGATTGAAGGCCGACCGTGCGCTGCTCAACCGTGTGGGATTCGAGAACGGTGGTTTGGACAATGCACTCTACAACCTGCGTCGCCGCGGTGAGCAGTCGTCGGAGCGTGTGGGTGCCAACATCGCCAAGAACACCCTGACCGACCTCGATAGTGCGGTGCGCGACTACCTGAAAATGTTCCGCAACCTCTACCAATATGTCAACTACTTCACCCTTAACATCGAGCCGCTTATCGACCAACTCACTATGGAGGGGGCGGATAAGAAGCAGATGTTGTTGGCGATTATGGAGGCATTGGTCGATTTCCGACGCGGACAGACCGACTACTGCCCGATACTTATGAAGGTGTCGCCCGATTGGGATAAAGAGTTGGTAGATAGTGTGATAGAGGTGCTCATTGAGACCCAGCTCGACGGTCTTGTGGTGGGTGCTCCGACCTACAACCACGAGGGATTGAAGAGTTCGCCACGACGACTCCACAAGGTGGGCGAGGGTGGAGTCAGCGGTGAGCCACTCTTCCCCCATACATTGGAGTTGCTTAAATATGTGAAGAGTCGTCTGCCGGGGCACTATCCGCTCATCGCGAGTGGCGGTGTGATGCGTCCCGAGGATGTACAGACCCTGCTCGATGCGGGTGCAGACCTGGTGCAAATCTATACCGGACTTATCTACAACGGTGCTGGTTTTGCAAAGAGGATATGCCAACATTTGGCTATGATTGCACATCATCGCAAAGGCTCCATATCTCCGCTAACATAATAGTAGAAAAAAATGAATTGTAGTATAATAACTATTGGTGACGAAATTCTGATAGGTCAGATTGTCGATACCAACTCTGCCACCATTGCCCAAATGTTGGGCGAGGTAGGTGTGCGTGTGGTGTGGCGTGTGACGGTGGGTGACGGGGCTGAGCAGATACGCTCGGCAGTGAGTGAGGCGATGGAGCGCACACCGCTCGTGATAATCACCGGAGGACTCGGCCCCACCAAAGACGACATAACAAAGACCACCCTTGCCGAGATGTTCGGCTCGCGTCTGGTGCGCCACGAGCCCACCTATCGTGCGGTGGAGCAGATGATGCGCAGTCGTGGCATAGAGTTCAACGAACTAAATCAGGGTCAGGCACTTGTGCCCGAGTGCGCCGAGGTGCTGACTAACCGCAACGGTACCGCCCCCGGTATGTGGTTCAATAGCGAGGGTAGGGTAGTGGTGAGCCTCCCGGGTGTCCCTTTCGAGATGGAGGCGCTGATGCGCGAGGAGGTGGTGCCGCGCGTGAAGGAGCACTTTGCGCTCCGCAGCGTGGTGCACCGCACGATGATAACCTTCGGGCTTGCCGAGTCGATGTTGGCAGAGCGCATAGCCCCCTGGGAGGAGGCACTCCCCGAGTGGCTGCACCTCGCCTATCTACCGTCGCCCCGACAGTTGAGGTTGCGACTATCGGCATACGAGGTGGCCGCAGAGGTAGCCGAGGCCGAGATTGACCGTCGTTTTGCGGAGTTGGAGGTGATACTCGCCGACTACTTCGTGGGCTATGGCGAGCAGACCGTGGCAGGCGCGGTGGCCGAGATGTTGGTGGCGCGCGGCGCTACACTGGCCTGCGCCGAGTCGTGCACGGGAGGTGCGCTGAGCAGTCGCTTCACAGCCGAGGCAGGGGCCTCGGCATACTTCGTGGGTAGCGTAGTGTCGTATAGCAACGACGTCAAGATAAACGTATTAGGCGTTCGTGCCGAGGATATAGCAGCCCACGGTGCGGTGAGCCGCGAGGTGGCAGAGCAGATGGCCGAAGGGGTGCGCCGCGTGTGTGGTGCCGACTACGCCATAGCCACCACAGGCATCGCAGGCCCCGACGGTGGCACACCCACCAAACCCGTAGGCACAGTGTGGATAGCAGTAGCCACCCCCGAAGGTGTGACCGCGCAACTCTACCACGGAGGTAAACTGCGCTCGGTGAATATCGAACGTTCTTCAACAGCGGCGATTAATATGCTTCGTTTAGTGCTCACGAAGTCATCTGGCTTGTAAATTTTGCAAAAACTTTTCTCCGCTTTTTGTAAAAAGCGGAACCAAAAACTTCTGTACTATTAGTTTGCGGGTTTAGGAATAACTTGCAGTTATTACAAACAAAATAGAGATATGAGTTTTGCTCAAATAAATTTGGCAACCTCATATCTCTATTTCATTTGTACTCTCTTCGAGAGTATCCCCTAAACCCGAAAACAAAAATTGTTACACAACAAGTTTAAATGGTTTTCCCATTATTCTCATAATTCTCATTACTCCCATAATTCCTTAAACTCCCTATAAACAACAGAGAGCAGTTTGATACTGCTCTCTGTTGTTTCGGAATTTTTACTCAAAATAGGCTTTCAGTTCATTTGCAATCTCCTCTCGGCCAGAGTCCTCGGCCAGCATATACAGCTGTGCGAGCATCGAGTAGGCGGTGTCGAGTTGTTCGGCTACCAGGCCGATACGGTTTTCGGGGAACGAGGAGTAGTAGAGGATGTGTTCTGCCACGTCGGTAGCGAATGCCAGCAGCAGTTCATCGCCGCGCTCCGTCTCGCCTGCCATATAGTAGGAGTCGATATAGGCCAACATCTCGTAGTCGAAGTTGCCGCCATCGCCCCAGCCTACCTGCGAGAGGGGGATAACCTCCAAGCCACGGTCGAGCACCTCGATAGCGCCCTCGCGGTCGCCACGCTCCAAGAGGCCCATAGCCAAACGGGCGAAGCCCAAGCGAATCTGCACCGAGCGGATATTGTAGCGCGAGAAGTTATCGACATAGACATCGGGGTCGGCAACATTGCCATAGCGGAACTTCTCCATCAGGTTGGTATAGAGGTAGTCAACATCTATACGACCAATTTCGAGGCTCGACTCCACCTTGCTCTTGATAGGCACAAAGCGGTAGGCGTAGCCATCGTATTGCAGGTAGTCCAGCAGGCCGATATTCTGCAACAGCGAGGGCTGGGTGAAGTATATCGGGCGCTCCCAATTCCAATTTGCCAGCAGGTCGAGAATCATCACCTCGGGTTTGCTGATGGTCTCGCCTTTCAGTTCGAGGGTGATGGTGTCGAGTATCAGGTCGGCATCCTCGGGGCGCACAACCCCCGTTTTGAGCACGTTCTCCTTATTGACGGGCAGCAGCAGCTTACGCGCGGGAATCAGGTCCATCGACATACGGTCGGTGACATCGACGCGTGTGGCGGGGCTGTCGCTATACACCACTGCCATAGCCTGCTTGATATCAATCGGGTTGGGGTAGATATCCTGCACATAGCAGAAGTCGCCCGCAAACATATACTTGTGGCGCGGCATCTTGAAGGGGATAGGCTCCGACTCGTTGTAGCGGTGTTTCATCTCCTCGATGTACCAACCGCCACCCAGATAGCTCTGGTTCATAATACGCACGTCGGGGCGCACGCCCTCCACCTCCTGATTGTACCAGAGGGGGTAGGTGTCGTTGTCGCCATAGTTGATGACAATGGAGTTGGGCAGTGTGCCCTCCAAGTAGTTGTAGCCCGCATCGCGCATCACATAGCGGCCGCTACGGTCGTGGTCGTCCCAGTTCTGAGCAAGCAGCACCACGGGTACCGAGGCACAAATCACGGTGGCCAGCGCAGCGGTCAGTTTGCCCTTGCCCTCGCCCTTGAAGAGTTTCGAGAGCCACTCCTCAATCTTCATTACACCCAAGCCAATCCACACCGCAAAGGCGTAGAACGAGCCCACAAATACGTAGTCGCGCTCGCGAGGCTCACCGGGTGCCATATTGAGATAGACAGCCAGCGCAAAGCCAATCATAAAGAAGATGAGCATCACCACCGTAAAGTTCTTGGGGTCGCGGTTGAGCTGATAGAACAGGCCCACCAAGCCTAAGAGGAAGGGGAGGAAGAAATATGTATTACGTCCCTTATTTGCCGCCTTGCTTGCGGGGAGCATATCCTGCGGGCCGAGGAACAACTCGTCGATAGGCTTAACGCCCGAGAGCCACTGGCCATCGGTCACCTCTCCCGTCGATTGGTTATCGCTCTGGCGACCCACAAAGTTCCAGAGGAAGTAGCGCCAATACATAAAGTTGAGCTGGTAGTTGAAGAAGAAGCGCATATTGTCGCCAAACGAGGGTATCTCAATCTCCCTGCCTGCGTAGGTCACCTTGTGCGACCCGTCCATACCACTCCACAGGCGGTAGGCGTCGTCCTTACCGTCGGTCCACATACGCGGGAAGAAGCTCTTGAACTCCTCGGGCTGGATATAGCCCTTGACAGCCACTGCCGACTCATACTTGCCATCGTCGCCCACATAGTACTTGTCCTCATAGACAAAGTCGGTCATCGGGGCGGTGAAGGGGTAGCCCGTGACGATAGGCTTAGCGCCATATTGGTCGCGGTTGAGCAGGTAGAGGAGCGAATAGGGGTTGTCGGGGTCGTTGCTGTTCATAGGCGGGTTGGCCTCGGCGCGGATAATCACCGATGCATAGCTCGAATAGCCAATCATAATCATCGTCAGGCATACCATAATGGTATTTGCCAGGCGGTGGCCCCTTTTGTGGGTGAACCACAACGAGCCGAACAAGACAGCAAACAACACCACAGCATAGATGCCGAAGCCGAGGTTAACGGGCAGACCGAAGGTGTTGACACACAGGCGGTCGAACCACGCACCAATGGCGGTGGTGTAGGGTATGATGAGCGAGTTGATAGCAAACAGAATAACGCCCGAGATGGCTGCCGCATAAATAACGCCCTTGGTCGTCACCTGCGGATACTTCTTGAAGTAGTAGATAAATACCAGCGCGGGGATAGTCAGCAGGTTGAGGATATGGACACCAATCGACAGACCCATCAGGTAGGCAATCAGCACCAACCAGCGCGTACTCGTCTGGCTGTCAGCGGCCTGCTCCCACTTCAAAATCGCCCAGAAGACGATGGCGGTGAAGAGCGACGACATTGCATACACCTCCGCCTCGACAGCCGAGAACCAGAAGGAGTCGGTAAAGGCGTAGGCGAGTGAGCCGATGAAGCCCGCACCCATCACTGTCCAGAACTTGCGGTCGGACATCGCCTCAAAACTCTCGGCACCCGTCAGGCGACGTCCGAGGTGGGTGATGGTCCAGAAGAGGAACATAATGGTCAGCGCCGAGCAGATGACCGACATAATGTTGATGGCGAGCGCTGCAAACTCGGGGCTCGGGGCGAACATCGAGAAGAAGCGTGCAATCAGCATAAAGAGCGGTGCGCCGGGAGGGTGGCCAACCTCTAACTTATATGAGGTGGCAATGAACTCGCCACAATCCCAGAGGCTTGCCGATGGCTCAACGGTGAGCAGATAGACCAATCCCGACAGGAGGAAGGTCAGCCAGCCGAAGAGGGTGTTCAGTTGTTTTCTATCTTTCATCTCTATTTTTGTGTTTCTATAATTCTAACTGAATAAAACTCTATCCAAACTGCAAAGATAATTATTTCTCCCGTTATTAAACGTCTATTTTCTGCCGACAAGTACTCCCGATGGCTAAAATTTTGCATAATTTGTCCTTAGGTGTCAGCCGAGGCAAAAAAATAGTTAGGTTGTGGCAGACAAAATTGGTTGTAAACGATTTTTAAGTTAATTTTACAGCCACATTTGTAACAAATTCGAGAGATAAAGATATGGAACAGAAAGGTCTGATGATTTACAACACTCTCTCCCGTACCAAGGAGGAGTTTATACCCTACAACCCGCCCCACGTAGGACTCTACGTCTGCGGCCCGACCGTCTATGGCGATGCCCACCTCGGACACGCACGCCCCGCGGTCACCTTCGACCTCCTCTTCCGCTACCTCACCTCGCTCGGCTACAAGGTGCGCTATGTGCGCAACATCACCGACGTGGGCCACTTGGAGCACGATGCCGACGAAGGTGAAGACAAAATCACCAAGAAAGCACGACTCGAAAAACTCGAACCTATGGAGGTATCGCACTTCTACACAGAGCGTTACCATCGCGCGATGGACGCACTCAACGTGCTCACCCCCTCTATCGAGCCGCGCGCTTCGGGTCACATCATCGAGCAGATAGAACTCGTCAAGAAGATCCTCGACGAGGGCTATGCCTACATCTCCGAAGGCTCCGTATATTTCGACATCGACGCCTACAACCGCCGCCACCACTATGGCGAACTCTCGGGTCGCACCACCGACGAGATGCTCAGCGGCACCCGCACCCTCGACGGTCAGAGCGAGAAGCGTAACCCCTACGACTTCGCCCTCTGGAAGAAGGCTGCACCCGAGCACATTATGCGTTGGCCCTCGCCGTGGAGCGATGGTTTCCCCGGCTGGCACTTGGAGTGCTCGGCAATGAGTACCAAGTACTTAGGAGAGCGTTTCGACATCCACGGAGGCGGTATGGACCTGATGTTCCCCCACCACGAGTGCGAGATTGCACAGTCGACTGCCGCGTGCGGTCACGGTGCTGCGCACTACTGGGTGCACAACAATCTGATTACCATCAACGGTAAGAAGATGGGTAAGTCGCTCGGCAACTTCATCACCCTCGACGAGCTCTTCGGCGGTACTCACGAGTTGCTCGCGCAGGCCTACTCGCCGATGACCATCCGTTTCTTCGTCTTGCAGGCTCACTACCGCTCGACACTCGACTTCTCCAACGAGGCGTTGCAGGCTGCCGAGAAGGGCCTCGACCGACTGATGAAGGCGATAGACACCCTCGGCAAAATCAAGCCCGCCGCCACCTCGACTGTTAACCCCGCGGACCTCGACGCTGCATACAGCGAGGCGATGAACGACGACCTTAACTCTCCGCTGGTGATTGCCGCTCTCTTCGACTGGGTGCGCATCATCAACCAGCTCCACGAGGGTCAGCAGACCATCTCTGCCGAGGACTTGGAGCACCTGCGTAAGAGCGTGAATACCATTGTCTTCGACGTGCTCGGCTTGCGCAACGAGAGTAGTGCCGGTGCCGACGACAAGGTTGGCCCATTGGTGGAGATGATTCTCGACGTACGCTCCGAGGCCAAGGCTGCCAAGAATTGGGCACTCTCCGACCAGATTCGCGACAGGCTTGCGGAGATTGGTATTAGAGTGAAGGATAGAAAGGACGGCGCCGACTGGGAGTTAATGTAAAAAAGCCATCTGGTAAAAAAAAGCCATCTGATTGGTAAATTTTGCACTTCCCTTGTGAGCCAAATGCTCATTTACGCTTAGTAAACTGCGCTTTGGCTCCCTGCACGAAGCACAAAATTTCCTCAATCATATGACTTTTTAAATTCAAAATTCAAAGTTCAAAGTTCAAAATTGAGTTAAACCTGAGAGCAATATCGAATTGCTCTCAGGTTTTTTGTAGGGAGTTTAGGGAATTTAGGGAGTGTTAGGGAATTTAGTGAGTTTAAGGAGTTTAATGAATATGGTTATAACCTATTGGGCTTATCGGGCTTATTAGGCTTATTGGGCCTATCTAATTTTAGTAACCCCAATCATAATTCCTTAACGCTCCCTAACGCTCCCTAGCACTCCCTAACGCTCCCTAATCTCTCTATCATTTTCAATTCCCTTCAATCTTTAAAATACAAAAGGCGGTTTACTAAAACCGCCTTTTGTATTAAGATGTAGGAGATTACTTCTTCTCGAAGAATGCCTTAGCCTCCTCGGTTGCTACTACCTCAGTCTTGAAAGTGTAAGCACCGGTCTTCTCCGACTTAACCATCTTAATGCACTTAACGAAACCTTTACCGGCTCCCTCTTTTTTAAGTGTTGCAACTACTTTCTTTGCCATAACTGATTCCTCCTAAAATTATTTAATCTCTCTGTGAACAGTTACTCTCTTCAAGTAGGGATTGTACTTCTTACGCTCCATACGCTCGGGAGTATTCTTCTTGTTTTTGGTAGTGATGTACCTGCTCATTCCGGGTACGCCGCTCTCCTTCTGCTCGGTGCACTCAAGGATTACCTGCACGCGATTGCCTTTAGCTTTCTTTGCCATTACTTAGAATGATTTTGGTTGATTAATAAACTTTCTTAGGTGCCTTAGCCTCGCGCATTGCTACTGCAAGACCCTTCTTGTTGATAGTTTTGATTCCGGCAGCGGTAACCTTCAAGGTAACCCAGCGACCCTCCTCCTCAGACCAAAAGCGCTTAGTTTTCAAGTTGAGGTTGAATTTGCGCTTAGTGTGTCTGTTCGAGTGCGACACGTTGCAACCTGTCATTGCACTCTTACCTGTAATTTCGCAGACTTTGCTCATTGTGTTAATAAATTAGTTTACTCTTAGCCCAATTTCGGGCCTGCAAATATAGCAACATTTTTACTATAAAAAAATAGTGTGACACTTTTTTCGCTAAGTATCACACTATATATATTAATAGGTATAAACCTATCGGCTATTTGCCAAGCATCTCGGCCACCTCGCGAGCCACAGTTGCGCCATTGAAGCCAAACTTCTCGTCGAGTACCTTGTAAGGTGCCGAGTAACCGAAGGTGTCCACACCGTGGATCTTGCCCTGCTCGCCAACCAAGCCCTGCAAGGTGAGCGACAGACCGGCTGTCATACCGTAGCGAGGCACACCCGCGGGGAGTACCGATGCCTGATACTCAGCGCTCTGGTCGCGGAACAGACCCTCCGAGGGTACAGATACCACGCGGCAGCGCACGCCCTGCTGTTCGAGCAGGTCGGCACCCTCGATGAGTGTCGATACCTCCGAGCCACTTGCCAGCATCACCACGTCGGGAGTCTCGGCGTCGCGCACGACGTATGCGCCATACTGCGCACCCTCGCTTGCCTCCGAGATACGGTCGCTCTCCATAGGAGGCACATCCTTCACCGTCTGGCGCGAGAATACGAGTGCCACGGGACGCTCGCTCTCCATAGCCATCTTCCACGCTGCCACAGCCTCGGCGCCATCGGCGGGGCGCATAACGAGCATAGCGCGCTCGCCACGGTGGTTGTGGATATGCTCCATCAGTCGGAGTTGAATCTCGTGCTCGATAGGCTGGTGGGTAGGACCGTCCTCACCCACGCGGAACGAGTCGTGCGACCACACGTAGATAACGTGTTGGCGCATCAGTGCCGAGAGGCGGAAGGCGGGTTTCATATAGTCGGAGAATACGAAGAAGGTACCGCAAGCGGGGATAATGCCACCGTGCAGTGCCAAACCGTTCATAATACAAGCCATTGTCAGCTCGCTAACGCCTGCGTGGAGGAAGCGACCGCCGAAGTCGCCCTTGGTGATGGGGCGGCGGTGTTTCAGGAAACCGTCGGTCTTGTCGGAGTTGCTCAGGTCGGCCGACGATACTACCATATTGTCAATCTGCTCGCTGAGCATACTCAGCACTGCCGAACTTGCAGCGCGGGTAGCTCCGTCGGGCTTGATGGAGAGCTTCGACCAGTCAATCTGGGGCTTGCCGCCACCAAACCAACGCTCCAACGCCTTGGCCTCCTCGGGGTTAGCCTCGGCCCACGCCTGCTGTGCGGCGTTACGCTCGGCCCACTTCTCGGTGAGCTCGGCTCGGCGTGCCTCGTAGAGGGCTGCCACCTCGGGGAAGATTACGAAGGGCTCCTCGGGGTTGCCGCCAAGGTTGGCGATTGTCGCCTCGATGCTCGCGCCCGCGTTGGTCAGGGGCTGACCGTGGGTCGATACTTTATTCTCGTAGCTGCTACCGTCGGCGGCACGTGCGCCCTTGCCCATCAGCGTGTGGCCGATGATGAGGGTGGGGCGGTGCTGCTCCTCCTTGGCTGCCAGCAGCGCACTC
Organism: Tidjanibacter sp.; assembly: GCA_017521965.1. Taxonomy (GTDB): domain Bacteria; phylum Bacteroidota; class Bacteroidia; order Bacteroidales; family Rikenellaceae; genus Tidjanibacter. The sequence goes on from JAFXAY010000016.1 coordinate 15,247, forward strand.
TCAATCTCTTCGGGGTTGTTACCGTCGATCTCCATCACGTTCCAGTCCCACGCGCGGTACTTGGCGGCGATGTCCTCGCTGTCCACCTCCTCGACGGTTGTCGAGAGCTGCACGTTGTTGGCGTCGTAGAACATAATGAGGTTGTGGAGGCCGAGGTGACCTGCTATGCGACCTACGCCCTGCGAAATCTCCTCCTGTATGCCACCGTCGGAGATGAAGGTGTAGATTTTGTGTGCTGTCCACTCACCAAAACGGTCGGCTACTATGCGCTCGGCGATCGCTGCGCCGAGAGCCATCGCGTGGCCTTGTCCGAGAGGTCCGCTGGTGTTCTCGATACCGTGCAGGAAATCCACCTCGGGGTGTCCCGGGGTGATGCTACCCCACTGACGCAGGTTTTTGAGCTCCTCGACGGGCATAATACCTGCGAGGCTGAGCACACCGTAGAGCATAGGCGACATATGACCCGGGTCGAGGAAGAAACGGTCGCGGAAGGGGTTGTCGAGCTTTGCGGGGTCGTAACTGAGGTGACGCGAGTAGAGTATGTTGATGAAGTCTGCTCCACCCATTGCGCCGCCGGGGTGTCCCGATTTAGCCTTTTCGACCATAGCTGCCGCGAGTATGCGGATGTTGTCTGCTGCTCTGTTTGCGAGTTGTGTGTTCATAGCGTAGCCTCTGCCTTGTGAGTTTTTAGATTCAGGTATGATAGCGACCCAAAAATCGGGCCTCTATTAATTCTACAAAGATAACCATTTTACCCAAACGAACAAACCTTTTTGGGGGAGAGTTTTGTATTTGATTGCTTTTCTTGGTTTTGTCCTCTTTGAGTGGTGATTATTCAAATAAAAACCCCTGCCAAATGTTTGGCAGGGGTTTTTATTAGGATGTTTCTAGAGATTAGAAACCGAAGTGCTCGTTCAACTGTCTCTCGAGTTCAACACGCTCATAGTCAGTCAAACCTGCGCTGATATTACCCTTCTTAGGATATGCTTTTACAGCATCGTTGTTCTTTGCCGATTTAGCGGGGACTACCGACTTAGCCGCCACAGCCGCCTCAGTGGGTTTGAGCAACTGCAAACCAGCATAAGCCTGCGAGAATACATAGCGGATAGCCATATTTGCCGAGCTATCGCGCGAAGCTACAACCATATAAGCATCGCTAGAGAAGTTCAGTTCGGTGAAATCGTCATTAGGAGTAGCTACTACTACCTCATTAATAATCTCTATCTTACCATCAACGATGTTGAACCAAATCTCATAAATGTCATTGGTGTCATCGTAATAGTAACCAGTGTACCATGTGCCATTCTTCTCCGAGCAAACGATGGCGTTTATCTCATCATCGTAGCCAAAGATCAATGGTAAACCATTACTTGTCCACCAACCCTGGAATCCAGTGATGTTAATCTCCTCATACTTGCTATCCCACGATACCTTAGCTGTTGCACCCAGCATATTCATAGCAGCTGCCTCGTCTGATTTAGAGGTCAAGCTAGTCCATTTGGAGAAATTCCATTCCCAGGTAGTACAGATACGGTCTTTGTCGGTCTTGGCCAAACTTACCAACACTTCCTTTACCTGACCGGTAGTAGCATTGCTCTCGGCAATCTCTAACATAAAACGCAACTCATCTACATTCTTGTTCAATACCATAACCTCCAAGTTGATACTATCAACACCGGGTTTGAATACCATATTCTCAGTAGTGAGCATAAAGTCCTCGTCAACAACGCCTGCAAATGCACCAGTGTACTCCTTTGCCTTTACAGTCAGAGTTACGTCAGCGGTACGGGCCTCGTCGTCAGTCAACTTGATAGGAACCATCAGATAGTCCGATGCAAAACCACCCTCCAAGTTGTCCGAGTAGAACTCAACAGTAGCATCACCTACTACGCCTGCGTCGTCACCACCGCAAGATGCGAGGCCGAACAGAGCCAGCGATGCAACCAAAAATATCTTAACGTATTTCATAATTCTTCTCTTTTTTACTCTGTTAAACATCAACTATTAGTAACCGGGGTTTTGCTGACCCTTGATCTGAGGATTGGCATCAATCTCAGTCTTAGGAATAGGCCACAATGCACCAGGACCAGTGATATCCTTGTCGGTCATCTCACCGTATTTAGCACCGGTCTTCATCATATTGGTCGAAGGCGACTGGCTGGCACCACGGGTAACGTTCTGTTTCCAACGCTTCAAGTCCTGCATACGGAAGCCCTCACCTACCAACTCGCGAGCACGCTCATCCTTAACAGCACCTATGAGCTGTTGGTCGGTCGTATAGGACTCATCGGTATAGTTCTCGATACGAGCCTCGCGGAGGTCGTTCAGAACAGCAGCACCGTTAGCAACAGCCTCACCACCCAGACGAGCATCAGCCTCAGCAGCAATCAGATACTGCTCAGCAATACGGAAGGGCTTACCCATATTTACATAGTTCCACTGAGCACCACTGCGGAGAGTGGGGTTACCGGGGTACTTGTAGAACAACCAGAGATCGTCCTCACCGAAAGTCTCGGTTGTTACGTGGCGCTCTGCGAAGAATGCCTCGAAGCGAATGTCGCCATCTACATAGAGATCCAAGAGAGCCTGAGTAGGCATATACTGAGGATCGGGAGTGGTACCATCACCCTTGTCATTATCGTAGATGAAGTAGGTACCGGTAGCCGAACCACGATCCTGCAACGACATAGTTACAAGCATAATGTTCTCGGTCGAAGCGTCGTTAACCCACATATCAACGTAGTCCTTGCCGGTAGCCAAAGGATACTTACCGCTGTTAATCAGCTCGTGTGCCAGAGTCGAAGCGGTCTGGTAGTCCTGCATATAGAGAGCTACACGTGCTTTGAGAGCCTTAACAGCGTCAACGGTGTAGTAAACCGAGTTGGGAGCGCCCTCAGCGGTGATACCAGCCTCAGCAGCGATGATGTCGTCCATAATAAATTTATAGGTATCGAACAACGAACTGCGACCGGGGTACTTGGTGTTATCCGAAGTAGGAGCGTAGTGCTCGGTAATCATCACACCGAGTTTGTCCTTAGCGGTCGCGGGATCGTAAGCCTCGCTGAACTTGGTTACCAAGTCGAGGTAAACGATAGCGCGAGTCATATGTGCCTCAGCGATATACTGGTTAACCAGCTTCACGTCAGCCTCTTCGAGATCCTCTTTGTAGTCCTCCAAGAATTTGGGGAATGCATCGAGTGCATAGTTCAAGTTAGCGATTACGCCGTAGTCACCAAACCAAAAGCTCTCAGCATCCTGATCGGTACTCTCCATAATCCAAGCGTAGGGCAGACCAACGTAGTTACCGAAGTCAGCCAGTGCGTGGAACATATCGGCGCGGATATCCTCGATATAAATGCGACCACCAACGGTGAGCGACTTCAGAGGCGAGTAGAAACCTACGCGATAGTTCGAGAGGTCCTGTACGCTCTGGAAAGCGACGTCCTGCTCAATCGCGGTGTAGGGGAGCTTCTCCAAATCACAGGAGGAGAGGCTCAAAGCTGCAAAAGCAACTGCTACAAATCCAAATATCTTTTTCATAGTCTTATCTCCTTTTTAGTGATTAGAAAGTGAGTTCAACACCAAAGGTGTACTGACGAGTACCGGGGTACGAACCTTGAGAACCGTTGTTGAAGTACTCGGGGTCGAAACCGAGGTAATCGGTGAAGGTCAACAGGTTACGACCGATAGCGAAGATACGTGCACCCTTAACGAAGCCGGTAGCGTTGAGCAAGCTCTCGGGAACGTTGTACGACAAGGTTACGTTCTTCAAACGCAAGAATGCTGCGTTGCTATATACAGTCGAGTCGAAATTGAAGGGAGTACCTGCCTTAGGAATATCGGTTACATCGCCGGGTTTCTGCCACATATTGAGCAGTCGCTTCTCGTAGCGAGTACCACCGGTACCACCGAAGGCTACGTTAGCGGTGTAGAACTTCTCGTTCAACCACATATAACGCTCACCAACCCAAGAGAAGTCTGCGCTTGCGGTGAAACCATTCCAAGTGAACGAAGTACCGAAACCACCCGACCAATCAGCGTTGTAGTTCATGTTGAGCCAGTTCTCGTTAGAGTCGCTATACTGCTTGGTCTCGTTACCGTTCTTATCCAACCAGATGGGGTTACCATCGCGGGGGTCAACCTTTACGAAGTGTACGCCAGTGAACTCACCTACTGAGTGACCAACACCATATTTCAGACCGGTTGCACCATCAACAAACTCCGAGATACCGTTGTAGAGCTCGAGAATCTCGTTGTGGTTGTAAGCAACGTTACCATAAACGGTCCACAACATATCGGGACGCTGAATGAGGTCGTAGCTTGCCTGAACCTCGAAACCACGGTTCGACAACTTACCTACGTTACCATAACCCGAGCTATAACCAGTAGCAGCCGAGTAGGGAACGTCCATCAACATATTCGAGGTAACACGGTTGTAAACATCAACCTCAACCGAAGCGCGGCTGAACAGACGAGCGGTCACACCCAAGTTAGCAGTAGTAACGGTCTCCCAAGTAAGGTCGTGGTTGGCGGGGTTACCGATAGTAGTACCTGCCTGACCATTGTAGTTAGGACCAGCACCTACGGTACCGTAAGCGATGTAGTTACCAATACCCGAGTTACCGGTGGTACCATAACTTACACGCAGACGGAGGTCGTTAACCTCGTCAACGTTGAGCATAAAGTTCTCATTCTTAACGTTCCACATACCACCGATCGACCAGAAGGTAGCCCAACGAGCGTTGCGACCGAATACCGACGAACCGTCAGTACGCAGCGAAGCGTCGATGTGGTAGAGGTTGCTGTATGCATAGTTAACACGACCAAAGAACGAGTTGCTTACCTCATCAACCATCGAGTGGCTCGAAATAGCTGCGGTCGAAGCGGTACCTGCGGTCATCATAGTCAGACGATCGTCGGTCAGACCCGAGATGTTAGCACCAAAACCGTTGTTGTGGCCGACAATCGACTCGTGACCAGCCAGAACAGTGAAGTGGTTGTCGCCCAGGTCGAACTTGTACTCAGCGGTGTTCGACGAAGTGAGCTGATAGTAACGCGAGAACGACTCAGCACGCTGACCGTTGCCAAGTGCACCATCGTAGCTGGGCAAACGCCACGAACTACCGCGGGTGTCCGAAGCATCGAGAGCCTGAGTAGCACGGAGGGTCAGACCCTGGATAGGAGTTATCTCCTCGTAAACGCTACCCGAAAGGCTTACGCGGTTGTTCTTGGTGGGGAACTTCTCATAGTAGTAGTAGGGGTTACGGAAGTCTGCCCAGTCGAAGTAATCCAACTCCTCACCAAGGGTGATAGTACCGTCCTCCTCGAAAATCATCTCATAAGGAGCGTTGTATGCAGCCTTACCATAAACCAGACCGTCAACACTGTAAACAGACCAACCAGTTACCGAAGTCTGATACTCAGCATACGAAAGGTTTACGTTGGTACCCAACTTGAACCAATCACGAATCTTGGCGTCGAGGTTGGTGCGGAACGAGTAACGAGTGTTGCCCGAACGGGGAGCAATACCCTCGGTGTCCATATAACCAGCCGATACGTAGTAAGTGGTGTTGTTGGTAGCACCGGTAACCGATGCATCAATACCGGTTACACCAGCATTCTGCGAATAAGCATACTTTTTCCAATCGAAGTTGAAGTTGTTGCGCAGGATGTACTCCTTCTTGAACAACCAATCGGGATCGGTCTTCAACTCGGGGTAGAGCATCTCCTCAAACTGAATCTGCTCTGCCGAGTTCATCAGCACGAAGTTCTTGTTCTCAACCATAGTCGAGAAACCGCCCTGATACTGAACCTTGATAACAGGCTCCATACCGGTGCGACCCTTCTTGGTGGTGATGTAGAGTACACCGTTAGCAGCACGCGAACCGTAAATCGAAGTCGAAGCAGCATCCTTCAACAGAGTGATGCTCTCGATATCGTTTGCGTTCAAGTTACGGAAAACGCTTGCCGATACGGGGGTACCGTCCAAAATGTAAAGAGGATCGGTGTCAGCGTTCATCGAAGATACACCACGAACGAACATCTGCGATCCGGCGGTAGGCTCACCCGACGAGGTAAATACCTGCATACCGGGAATCTTACCCTGAAGAACGTCGGCAACGTTAGCAACGGGAGTGTTAGCAAGTTTCTGGCTTGCAACCGAGCTAACCGAACCTACAACGGACTCAGCAGCCACACCCGAACCGTAACCGATAACGACTACGTCCTGTACCTGATGAGCATCAGCAACCATCACCACGTCGATGTTGGTGCGGCCACCCACTGCAATCTCCTGAGGAGTCATACCCATATAGGAGAAAATCAGCGTTGCGCTGCTAGGAACAGAAATGGTGTAAGAACCACCGTCCAATGCAACAGTACCGAGGTTGGGGTTACCCTTAACCTCAACCGACGCACCAACCAGGGCGTGTCCCTCACTGTCGCTAATCGTACCCGATACTCGCACGTTCTGAGCAACGGCCAAACCGCACATCAGAACTGCACAAATTGATAGTACAAATTTTCTCATACGATTAATTTTTAGTTGTTAAATAATTTAGTTTGTTTGTAGTTTTTTCAGTTTTTCAGTTTTGTAGTTTAAGTCTGTCGGAGCCTCACGGCGCCTATATACTTGGTTATTCTCTTCTCAACTAATCGAGGCACGATTGTCATTTCACTTAGGCTGCAACCGCTGATTAACACCGGCATTAACCGCTGATTAACTCCGGCGTCAACCGCCAAAACATTTCAAATCGTAACCTCACCTATCTGCACAACACCCCTGTTTATGGTGGGGCAATAGGTGCGTAAAAATAGGACATTTGAATATAAATACCAAATTATTTTGCAGAAAAAAGAACGCATTGTTATAAAATATAACATCAACGTAGTTTTTTATCACAAAATAAAACCTAAGCAAAATAGGTTGCTTACAATTTTTAGGCTCCAAAATTTGAGGATTCTTTGTGTCTATTGCCCGATTTAGCGCTGCTCTGGGCCTTTTCCTCGTCAACCTATCATCGAACACCAGCAATATGGGGAGTGATGTCGATGAATTTAGTACTAACCTTTAACCTATTTCGGCAATTCTGATTACAAATCGTAACCAAATAGCCCTATCCAAATGCTCTATTCTACTAAAAATCTACTCTTTTTGTCGATAAATCTACCCGATTAAGGCTATTTCGACAACGCAAGATAATGATTTTTTCAATACCAAACAATCCCCCGAAACAATGTTGTGAAAAATGTTGCTGTTTTGCCCTCCGTCGTTCAAATTTTAACACCCCAAAACCCGCTAAAAAGCCCCTTTTTAAAATAAATATAAGGTATCGGTGCGAAAACCACAGAAAAATGTGTATCTTTGCACGCCCAATTTGGACTCAAACGTAGCAACTAACAAACAGACAATAAGATATGAAAATCGTAAGAGAAAACAGAGAGAACCAGACAGCTCTCATCAAAGTGACCGTCGAGCAGGCAGACTATGCAGCAGACGTGGAGAAGAAACTGCGCGACTACAAGCGCAAAGCACAGATGCCCGGCTTCCGCCCCGGTATGGTGCCTATGACCCTGATTAACAAGATGTACCGCAAAGGCGTAGTGGCCGAGACCGCATACAAGATGGCCTCCGACGGTTGCTTCGACTACATCGAGAAAGAGAATATCGACTATATGGGCGACGTGCTCCCCAGCGACGAGCAGGGCGCATTCGACTTTGACAATAACACCGACCACGACTTCATCTTCGAGGTTGGTCTGGCTCCCGAGGTGAAGATTGAGTTCGACCCCAAGGAGAAGATTACCCGTTACAACATCAAGCCCGCCGACGAGATGCGTGAGGGCTTCCGCACAAACTACCTCAACCGTTACGGTAAACTCGTTGATGTAGAGGTTGTTACCTCCGACGAGGCACTGAGCGTGGAGCTCAACAACGGTGAGATTGAGGTGAAGGACGCTTACGTGGGTCTGATTTCGATGAGCGACGAGGCTCGCAAGCCCTTCATCGGCAAGAAGGTGGGCGACCAGATGATTGTAAACGTGAACGAGCTCTACCCCACCGAGCAGCAGAGAGGTGCTGTGTTGGGCGTTAAGGGTGAGGCACTTGCAAACATCAACCCCGAGTTCAACCTCGTTATCACCCAGATTCGCAAGTTCGCCGCTCCCGAGCTCACCGAGGAG
>JAFXAY010000097.1 GCA_017521965.1 Tidjanibacter sp.
AAATCTCTGATTTTGTATGCAAATTGTATGTGATAAAATTGTATGATAACCGCAATGTATGTGGACAATAAATTGATAATTAAGTAGATATTTAAGGTTTGCGAATTAGCAACTAATTTACGATTAGTAAACTGCGCTTTGGCTCTCTGCGCGAAGCACAAAATTTCCTAAGCCATATGACTTTTTGGAAAACTGAGAGTGGTATCGAATCACTCTCAGTTTTTTTTGGATTGGGAGTTATGAGAATTTAGGGAGTTTAAGGAGTTTAAAGAGTTTAAAGAGTTTAAAGATTATCCCTAAATTCCCTAACACTCCCTAACACTCCCTAACATTTAGGTCATTACTTCCTCTTTTGTTTTGCCGATACTGCTGCCCTTACTTTGGATATAGATGTCGTAGGCTACCGGGCCAATCATTTTCAGCATACGGACCAGAGCGCAGTATTTACCGTGGGCGAGTTCTATTGCGCGGCTGATGCGGGCGTGGTCGTCGGCATCGCGGCACGTTACCTCGTACTTAAACAAAAACTCCCTGAAACTTCCGCTACGCTCCTTGCCGCGTTTAATCACACTCCCCTCGACCGTTATCTTCAAACTCATCACCCTGCCTGCTACTGAGCCGAGCAGTGCGATAATGTCGTTGCCCACCGCCTTGCCGGCGGCATACAGCACCATCTCGCTGGGTGTCAACCCTTCGCACCCTACCTCTCCCGTGGCGGGGACAAACTCGTTACCCGCCGCCCTCTCTAACGATACACTCTTTGTCATAGTTCTCTTGTTTTTTTTTGTTAAATTCGTAAAAATCATTGATCTTGATAGGCGAGCGGTGCAATAATCGTTCCGCAGAGGTTGTTTTATTATAAAGGAATTACTATATTTGTTTGGATAAATAGATGACTATGAAACGCAAGATATTATTTACATCGCTACTCCTCTTTGCTGCTGTTGTGGCGCGGGGTAGTGGTGACGACTATATGGCACACCTCTCGCGTGGCGAGTCGTTGATGCGTGCCGAAAAATATGAGGAGGCGGTGTTCGAATTCTCTCGCGCAGCCGCAGTGGCTACCGACCAGCAGTCGCTATCGGAGGCCGAGTTCTACTCTGTGCTCTGCCAGTCCTATATGGGTGATGCAACCGAGGAGTTGACTGCTTATCTGAACAGTTACCCCTCTTCGATTTATGCCGACAGGGTGATGATGGCTCTGGCAGGTGAGTATTTTGAAAATCGCTACTATGGTGAGGCTCAGAACTACTACCTAGCCCTGCGACCCAATCGCCTCACTGAGGAGGAGCAGTCGGAGTATGATTTCAAACTCGGTTACTGCATCTTTATTGGTGGCGAGTACGATGCGGCACGCACCCACCTCAGCTACGAGATGTCGCCCGAGTATGCCCCACACGCCGATTATGTGTTGGGCTATATGGCCTACAAGGAGGGCAAGATGGCCGAGGCTGAGGAGCGTTTCCTGCGCCTGACGGAGCACGCACAGTATAGCGAGATTGTCCCCATATATCTGCTCTATATCGAATACGCCAAGGGTAACTACCACTATGTCAGCGAAAATGTCGATAGACTGCTTGCCGATGTGAGTGGTCCGCGCAGGGCCGAGATGGTGCGTATGGCTGCCGAGGCTCGTTTCAGGGTGGGTGAGTGGATTACTACCTCGCACTATATGACCGAGTATGAGTCGAGTGGTGGCGAGATGGGGCGCGAGGAGCTCTATCTGCGTGGTTTCTCGGAGTATATGTTGGCGGAGTACACCCTTGCCGAGCGTTACCTGAGTCGCGTGTGTGGTCCCGATGACCGACTCACTCAGAATGCCTCCTACCACTTGGGTGATTGCTACCTCCGTGCTGGCGACAAGACCAAGGCTATGCAGTCGTTTGCGATGGCTGCCGCCTCGAACTTCGACGAGAAGATTACCGAGGATGCACTCTTCAACTACGGTAAGTTGCAGTTTGAGTTGGGTGGTGGCTACTTCAACGAGTCGATAAATGTGTTGAGCCGCTATTTGGAGCAGTATCCCTCGTCGGAGCGTGCTGCCGAGGTGGAGGAGTATTTGGTGGCTGCCTACTTCAATTCGCGCAACTACGATGCAGCCTACGATGCCATCAAGCGAATGCCCAACCCCGATAGAAATATCCGTGCTGCCCTCCAAAAGATAGTCTATTTCCGTGCTGTCGATGCCTATAATCGTGGCGATATGGCGAGTGCTGAGTTGCTCTTCAAAGAGGCCGACGGTTTGCGCTATAATGCTCGCTACACCGCACTTACGGGGTATTGGCTCGGTGAGGTGATGTACTCTCAGGGCGACTATGGTGGTGCGGCGCAGAAGTGGGAGCAGTATGTGAAGCTCTCACCGTCGAGCGAGCGCGAGAACCGTATTGCACGCTACAATATCGGCTACTCCTTCTTCAATGCGGGCAATATGAGTCGTGCACGTGAGTGGTTTGATAGCTTCCTCGCGGTGCACACCACCAACGATAGTTTCCGTGCCGATGCTTTCAATCGTCGTGGCGATATCGAGGCGGCAGGTCGTGGTTTCTGGCGTGCTATCGAGTACTACGACAAGGCTATTGCCCTGCGCACCGACGAGCGCTACTATGCTACCTATCAGCGCGCTATGATGCTCGGTATGGTAGAACGACCAGAGCGAAAAATCGAGACTCTGCGCGAGATTATTGCAGCCGGTGCGGGCGATTGGGTCGATGAGGCTATGTATGAGCTTGGTCGTACATACATCTTGCAGCAGAACTACTCGGCGGCTACACGCGCACTCGAAGATTTTATCAAGCGCTATCCCTCCTCACCCAACTACCTGACTGCACTGTCGGATTTGGGTCTGGCATATCAGAATACGGGCAATGACGATAAGGCACTCGAATACTACAAACAGGTTGTCGAGAACTCCTACCGTGGCGCCCAGAGTGATGCGGCAATGGCGGGTATCCGCTCGATATATGTTGATAAGAACGATGTAAACTCCTATTTCGATTATGCCGAGAAGGTGGGCATCGAAACCGACTTAGGTGAGGTACAACGCGACTCGTTGGCATTTGCCGCTGCAAGAAATATCTATATCGAGGGTGACAAGAGTCGTGCTGCAACAGCCCTTTCGGACTACATAAAGAGCTATCCCGCAGGTGCTTATGTGGCTGCTGCGCTCTACTATGGTGGCGACAGTTCAGCCTCGTTGGGCGACAACGATGCGGCGGTGTCGAAACTTGCGCAACTCCTTCGTATGAACTCCAACGACTACTCACTGTCCGGTGCTCGTCGTCTGGCTCCTCTGGCCTACCGAGTGGGTAACTATCGTGTGTCGGTCGAGGCTTACGACCGTGTGAGCCGCCTGTCGAGCGACAATGCGGAGCGTCAAGAGGCGTTGCAGGGTATGATTCGTGGCGCAAGGGCGGCAGGTGATGACCAATTTGCGGTCACCACTGCCGAGGATGTGGCCTCGCGTGCTGCGGCGTCGCCTGCTGTGATTCGTCAGGCCGACTTTGCCAAGGCGGTGGCGCTCGACAATCTGGGTCGTGGTGAGGTGGCAGCCTCCATCTTCGACAAACTCAGCAGCGACGTTAGCGATGCCGAGGGTGCGGAGAGTGCTTACCGAGTGATTGAACGTAAATACAAGGCGGGCGACAATAAGGGTGCCGAAGAGGCGGTCTATGCCTTTGCCGACAAAAATACGCCCCATAGTTATTGGCTTGGTAAGGCCTTCCTGACTCTGGGTGATATCTACGCTTCGATGGGTGACTCGTTCCAGGCGCGCGCAACATATCAGAGTATTGTCGATGGTTATGGCAGTCAGACCGACGGAGTTGTCGAAGAGGCTAAGGCCCGTATTAAAGCATTGAAATAGTGGCGAATATGAAAAAGTTGTTTTTTACTATCATAGTGTTGCTGGGTGGTCTGACTGTGCTGTCGGCGCAGACTGATTACTCCAAGCAGATTGAGGTGACACGCGAATACACCCCCACGGTGGAGAGAGCACACAAGTTGTCGATTACCCCCAGCGCGGCCGATACTGTGGCTCTTCAACCCGATACGAACTACTCGATTACCCCAACTCCGTGGAGCACCCCCTTCTCGGTGGGTACTCTCGCGCACGCTCAGTTGAGTGCTGCTCGTTGGCGCAACCCCGGGTTGGGCTACCTGCGTGTGGGTGGTGGCTGGCCCCTGTCGTCGGAGGCCGATGTATATATCACTCCTCTGCGTAGTCGCTCTACCAACCTCGGCTTCTATCTCAATCACGAGGGGTTTGAAGATAAGTTGAAAAACGATATGGGGGTGCGTGCCGATGCGCTGAGCCTCGAAAATGAGGCAGGTGTGTGGCTTACCTCAAAGTTGGGCGAGGAGTTGGACTTGGAGGCCGATGCAGGCTACTCGCTCGATTTGTTCACCCCCTATGGTGGCTACTCGGTTGGTGGCAAAGAGATGAAGTGGGGTGAGAGAGTACGTTATGGCGATGCCCATTTCAGCCTCTCGCTTGGCCACGACTTTACCGAGGTTTCGGGCTTGAAGTATCGCTTTGGCGGTAGCCTGAATCTCTTCTCGGCAACCGATACCAACAAGAACAATTTTGCTCAGCGCGACTTCTCTGTGTGGGGTCGTGTGGCCTATGGTGGTATGGGTCATAGGGTCGATTTGATAGTGCGTGCCGAGGGTCGTAAAGGTGCTGAAAAGATGGCCAAATACAACGACTTCCGATTGGTGATGTCGCCCTCGTACGAGTTTGTCACAGAGCGTAATTTTATGCTTCGTCTGGGTGCTGATCTTATCTTCAACGAGACGATGGGTGAGCAGAAGAGGTATGTGCTGCCGATGGTCGATGTGGCCTTTAAGCGCTTCTATGAGTTTATTCCCTATGCCAAAATTGACGGAACGCTTGGCGATGGCAGCTACCGCGCCCAAACCCTGATGAACCCCTATGTTGAGGGTGGCAGTTGGACCAAGAACAGCCTTCGTCTGGGTGGCCGAGTAGGTGCAACGGGCGATATTGGAGGAGTGGTAAACTACGATGTATTTGGTGGTTACGATATCTATGGCCTCTACAACTACTTTGTGGCGACCGACTCTTCGTCACGATTTAAGGCTGTTGCACGCCCCTTGAAAGTAGCCTATTATGGTGCTAACCTGTCGCTCCATTTAGGCTCGTCGTGGGCGCTGAGAGGTGAGGTGCAGGTGAATAATCCTAAGCCTAAGAGCTCGGAGAGTGCCTCGCTCAGTGCGCTCTATGCAGGTGTGGGTATGCGTGGCTTGGAGGGCGATGTGGCACTCCACTACTACTATAAGAGTAAGTGGGCAGTGGCGCTCGGTGCCCGACTGCTTGGTGAGGGTTGCTCGGTGGTAAATGTCGGTAGCGTACCTTCTGGTGGCAGTGGTGCCAACCAGCCGATAGTAACCCCTATGGAGGATAACTATGTGGAGGCTAAGTTACCCGCAGCAACCGATTTGTATCTCAATGTAGAGTATCGCCCACGCAGCAAATTTGCTCTCTATCTGAGTGGTGCTAATCTGCTGAATCAGAAGATGTACGACTTTATACACTATCCTCTGCCCGGAGTAAATGTTAAGGCGGGCGTTAAGGTTAATTTCTAATCGAGGTGATTATGGAGTGCGAGAAAATAGTAAATAGAATAGTTGAGTGGCTCGATAACTATGCGGGCAATTGTGGCGCTAAGGGCTTTGTAGTGGGCATTTCGGGAGGTATAGACTCAGCGTTGTGCTCCACTCTGGCGGCTATGACGGGCCGAAAGGTGCTCTGTGTGTCGCTTCCGATACATCAGGCTGCTGCTCAGGTGTCGCGTGGCGACGAGCATATCGCTTGGTTGCAGAGAGGGTTCGACAATGTGGAGAGCGCCGCGGCCGACCTCACCGAGCCATACGAGGCACTGCTGAAAGTGCTGCCCACCACCGACAATATCGCCCAACAACAACTCACCGAGGCCAATACCCGTTCGCGTATGCGTATGAGTGTGCTCTACTACTACGCAGGTCTGTCGGGTCTGCTGGTGGTTGGTACGGGCAACAAGATTGAGGACTTTGGAGTGGGATTTTATACTAAATATGGCGATGGCGGTGTCGATATTAGCCCCATTGCCGACCTCACCAAAAGCGAGGTATTTGCCCTCTCGGCCCACTTGGGCGTGTGTAGCTCAATCCTCCAAGCCAAACCCACCGACGGTCTGTTTGGTGACGACCGCTCCGACGAAGATCAGATAGGTGCATCGTACCCCGAATTGGAACGTGCTATGGCGGCGTGGGAGCAGGGAGCGACTGCCGAACAATTTGAGGGCAGAGAGCGCGAGGTGTTTGAGATTTTCCTCCATCGCAATAGGGCCAATCGCCATAAGATGGAGCCAATCCCAATCTGTTCGATACCTTCTGAGTGGAAATAAGTGATGAGTGATATATGAGGTGTAAAGCGTTATATATCACTCTCTTTCTTATGCTCTCTTTTGCGTTCGGTGTGTCGGCGCAAGAGATGAGCACCCTCTATTTGCGCGAAAATCCGAGGGAGGAGTTTCGCCGCGAGATTATCTCCGATACACTACTCTTCTATCGCCCACTATCGGGCGGACTGCCCATATATGATGCTCAGACCGACTATGGCTTGGGCTTTGTCAGTTACTCCCCGCGTGGTCGCGACGATAGGGCGGAGCACTACTACCTCGGTGATGTGGAGTTGCCATCGCTGCTAAATGCGCAACAAGATTATATCTTTCTGTCGGGTCTGCGACGTGTGGCTGTCGAAGTACCTAACTTTGACCGTGGGCCGAAAAGCGAAGAGTATGTTATCAATGCGTCGAGTCGTGGTCGTGAGCGCTCAGTGCGGGTGGGCTATGGCGATAGACGTTATCGTGGCACGTTACGCCTGCTATCGGCGGGTACGATGCGCGATTGGCAATATGTGGCGGCAGTTGATGGTCGCACGGGGCGCGATAGCAGTATAGATGGCCTCTTTGGTAACTCGCTGACTACATTGCTATCGCTCGAAAATGGCCATATATGGGGTGGTAACCTTTCGCTCTCGTTGCTCGGTGTGGCGGGTGAGCAGAGTATCCGTGGTTGGAGCAGTGAGGAGGTCGTTGGGCTGACTAATAACAGGCTCTACAACCCCTATTGGGGCTATTTCGATGGTCGTGTGCGCTCGTCGCGTGTGAGGCGCAGTGTTATGCCCACTCTCCAACTCTCTTATGGTTGGAATGCCGATGGTACCGATTGGGAGGTGACAGGTTTGGCGGTAGGTGGCGAGCGTAGTCGCAGTGGCCTGCAATGGGTCGATGCGATGAATCCCACGCCCGACTACTATACCTACCTGCCAAGTTATCAGGCCGATAGCGACGACAGAGAGGTCCTCTCGGAGTTGTGGCGTAGCGGCGTGGCCGATTATACGCAGATACGATGGGAGGATTTTTGGTTTCAAAACTCCCTATCGCCCGACGGTAGGGCTGTCTATCTGATGGAGCAGGCGGTGGAGCGACCTCAGACTATGGTGGTCGCCATTGAGGGTAGGCGTGAGGTGGAGTCGCGCGTGAGGGCTGAGTGGGGTGCTGAGTTGAGGAGTGAGAGCAGCCGCTACTTTAAGCGCGTGGAGGATTTGTTGGGTGCCTCTTGGACCGATAACCGCGATGGTTTTCTGATTGATGATGCAGAGTATGGTGAGCGTACCGAGAACGACTTGCAGAGCCCCAATCGTGTAGTGCGCAAGGGCGATACCTATGGTTACAACTACCGTCTTAATGCTCGTTCTGCGGCCCTGCGTGGTGGTGTGGAGTACTCCTATATCCGTCTGGTTGCTGCGGCTCGTGCCGAGCTCTCAGTGGGGCAGATGTGGCGTGAGGGGTTGTACGAGAAGGCTACTTTTGCAGGTGGTCGTTCGCTGGGTCGCTCCGAGTTGATAGACTACACCGCTTGGCGCATTTCGGGCGATGCGACCTATACCTTCACTCCCCGCTCGATTGGTAAACTGTCGTTATTCTATGGTGCTGAGCCAATAGCTGTTGAGGGGGCGTTCTACGATGCCCGCTACTCCAACGACTTAGTGTCGGAGAGGGTGTTGAGTAGGCGTTTCGACCTCTCGGCCGACTACTCTCTACGTGGTAGAGTGGTGCGTGTCGATTTGGCGGCCTACTATAATCATCTGGTTGAGCCTCACCGTGTTTCACACTACTACGACGACCTATCATCGACCTACCTCGATATGGTGATGCACGATGTCCGCACTCGTCGTATGGGCGTTGAGGCGGGTGTTACGATAGCACTCTCTCCCCGTATTGATATCACTTTGGCGGGCTCTTTTGCAAGTTACGACTATCTGAACAACCCACTTGCCACCCTGCGCAAAAATGCGGGCGGTGAGCCCTTGTTGAATAACGAGCGAATACTGCTGCGTGGCTACAAACCCACCTCCTCGCCCGAACAGACAGCCTCGGTCGGTATCTCCTACTCTGCGCCTTGGAGTTGGTGGATAAATGCCGAGTGGTTTTGGGTGGGCGGTCGCTATATGGAACTATCGCCCGTGCGTCGTAGTGAACGAGTGATTGCAGCTGCTGCCACTCCCGAGGCGCGCAGGGCACTGATTGAGCAACGCTCACTCGGTAATGGCTCCCAACTCAACCTCTTCATATATCGCTCGTTCGACCTCGATACTCACACCATAAAGGTGTCGCTGAGCCTCAATAATCTGCTTAATAATTGCGATGTGCTCTATGGTGGCTATGAGCCCTCGCGACTCCACAAACAGGGCTCTGCGTTGGCTCGTACGGTGATGCCACACGCCCCGAAAGTTAGCTATGTCTATCCTCGTGCCATATCGGCCAACGTAACCTACGAATTTTGATGATATGAGAGGTGTGACGAAGATATTTGTTTTGGCTCTTGCTGCTCTGCTGAGTGGTTGCTACAACGACTTTTCGGGTAGCGACTTTGAGCCTCAGGTGGTTGCACCTGCGGTCAATGAGAGTCTGCAAACTCTGGTGGAGAGTTGTGGCGATGTACCTCAGGTGATTGAGCGCGAAGTGGTAGTGGCAGGCAGGGTGATTGCCAACGACCACTCGGGAAACTTCTATCGCACCATTATTATCGACGATGGAACTGCCGCAGTGTCGGTCAAAGTTAACCTCTACGACCTCCACAACCTCTATCGCTTGGGTCAGCGTATTGTAGTGGCCTGCAATGGGTTGGCTATGGCGCGTGAGCAAGGTATTGTCACGCTTGGCAGTGGTGTCGATGCTTGGAGCGACCACCGTGTCGAGGGATTGGGGCTGAGGAGCGAGGCCGACCGCCACCTCTTTCGCCTTGCCGATATTGCCGAGCAACTCCCTGCTGTGGTTGCCCTCGACGAACTCTCTGCCGATTGTCGTGGCCGCCTTGTCCGCATCAACAACCTGACCCTATCGCCCCACACGCCGCCCGATGCTACGTGGGCCGAGAGTGTTGAGGATAACCCATATAGTTCGGTCACCGCCCGCTATTTCTATACCGACGATGGCGACTCGTTGGCGGTGGTGACAAGTGCCTATGCCGACTTTGCTGCGCGGCTGATACCCACCGAGCCACTGTCGCTGACGGGTATTGTGATGCAGGGCGCAAGTGGCACTCCAAAGTCTGTCTACTCGCTCAAACTTCGTGACTCGCTCGACTATGCGCCTTTCTAATCTGTTTATATTCTGTGCGTTGCTTGTCCTGACAAGTTGTTCTGTGGAGAAATCTGCCGAGCAGTTTGCCGATGGACTTGGTCCTGTCGATGGCCGCATCTCAATAGCCCACCTCCGCTCTATGTATCGCTACGAGCCGCTTGTGCTGGCCGAAGAGTTGTGGATTAGGGGCGCAGTTGTGAGTAGCGACCGCGGCGGAAATGTGGTGCGCTCGGTAGCCATTGAGGACTCCACGGGAGGTATTGAGGTGCTGGTCGATGCCGAGAATATCTTTGCTACGCTCTTCCTTGGCGACTCCGTGTCGCTCCGCTGTGGTGGCCTTGTGCTTGGCGGTCGGGGTGGGGCAGTCCGACTTGGTGGCGTGCCTCGTGGCGACGATGAGGTGAGCCTGCTCGACGAGAACGACTTCTTCGAGCGTCTGTCGTTTGGCGGCCACTCTGCTACTCCGCCCCACGTTCATCAGTTGACGCTCAGGGAGGTTACTGCGCGCTATGTGGGCTGTCTTGTTCGGATTAGCGGTGTGCAGTTTGAGGAGGGCGAATTGGGCCAGAGTTGGTGCGATGGCGCAGAGCCTACAACCCGCTATCTGACCGACTCGGAGGGTCGTCGTATTGGTGTGCGCACCCTGCCGAGTGCCTCCTTTGCCGATAAGCCTCTGCCCGAGGGTAGCGGCTCGATAACTGCTCTGCTCGACTACTTTGGCTCCGAATATCAGCTCCGACCTATGGAACTTATGAACGTAAATCTGACCGAAGAGCGCTTTTAACCCTCTTTTTGGTGAAAATAATTGTCTGAATAGGCTACAAACTATCTTAAAAGACTTATCTTTGCGCCCGAATTAGGTTATTAGGTAAAAGATATGAAATTGAAAGAGAGTATCGATTTCAAGCCGAAGTTGGTTTCGGCTTTGCGTGGCTATTCGCGTGCCACGTTTAGTGCCGACTTGATGGCAGGTCTGATTGTCGGCATCGTTGCACTTCCCCTTGCTATTGCATTTGGTATCGCCTCGGGCGTAAGCCCCGAGAAGGGTCTGATTACCGCTATTGTCGGTGGTCTGATTGTGTCGCTCTTGGGCGGTTCGAGTGTTCAGATTGGCGGTCCTACCGGTGCATTTATTGTTATTGTCTATGGCATCATCGCCAAGTTTGGCATCGAGGGTCTGGCTATTGCCACCTTCCTTGCGGGTATCATTATGCTTGTTATGGGTCTGCTGAAACTTGGCACGGTGATTAAGTTTATCCCCTATCCTATCGTGGTGGGCTTCACCAGCGGTATTGCGCTGACTATCTTCACCACTCAGATTAACGACCTCTTTGGTCTGGGTATCAGCGATATGCCTGCCGACTTTCTGTCGAAGTGGGGTGTCTATTTCTCCAACTTCGGCTCTACCAACCTCTGGGCATTGGGCGTAGGTGTGGTGAGCATCCTGATTATTGCCCTCACCCCCAAAATCTCGCGTCGTGTCCCCGGGTCGTTGGTGGCTATCGTGGTTGTTACCGTGGTGGCTTGGCTGCTGCGTCGCTATGCGGGTGTCGATGCTATCGAGACTATCGGCGACCGCTTTACCATCAGCGCCTCGCTTCCCAAGCCTACGCCTATTAAGTTCAATATGGCGACTATCAACGAGTTGCTCCCCTCGGCTATCACCATCGCCCTGCTCGGCTCTATCGAGTCGCTGCTCTCGGCTACCGTGGCAGACGGTGTGACGGGCGACCGCCACAACTCCAATACCGAACTTATCGCGCAGGGTGCAGCCAATATGGTAGTCCCCATCTTTGGCGGTATCCCTGTGACAGGAGCTATTGCCCGCACGATGACCAATATCAACAATGGCGGTCGTACCCCCGTGGCAGGCGTTATCCACGCCATTGTGCTCCTGCTCATCCTGCTCTTCCTCTCGCCTCTGACTAAGCATATCCCTATGGCTTGCTTGGCAGGTGTGCTGGTGGTTGTGTCGTATAATATGAGTGAGTGGCGCTCGGTGCGCTCGTTGATGCACAACCCCAAGTCCGATGTGATTGTCCTCTTGGTGACTATGATTCTTACCGTCATCTTCGACCTGACTATTGCTATCGAGGTGGGTCTGGTGCTGGCTATCATCCTCTTTATGCGTCGTGTTATGGAGAGCACCTCTATCAATGTTGTGCGCGACCAGTTGGAGGTACACCACGATGGCGAGCGTCACGACAAGGAGATTTCGATACCTAAGGGCGTTGAGGTATATGAGATTGAGGGTCCCTTCTTCTTCGGTATTGCCAATAAGTTCGACGAGGCTATGCGTCGCGTGGGCTCCTCGGCCAAAATTCGTATTGTGCGTATGCGTAAGGTGTCGTTCATCGACTCTACGGGTATCCACAACTTGGAGATATTTATCCGCTCCACCCAGAAGGAGGGTCGTATCGTTATCCTCTCTGGCGTAGGCGAGGAGGTACGCGCCACCTTGGAGAAGGCCGGCACTTGCGACCTTGTTGGCCGCGACAATGTGTGCGACCGTATTGATAAGGCGATTGCCCGCGCCGAAGAGGTTTTAAAAGCCATCTAATCGGCTATTTTGGTGTTGGAGGGACTTGGGTAACCGCTCACATACGCTAAGTATGCTTCGCGGCTCCCCAAATCCCTCCGCCTAAAAATAGCTCGATTATATGACTTTTATAATTCAAAATTCAAAATGACTTAAAACTGACTAAATCCTATTGGGCCTATCGGGCCTATTGGGCTTATTATTATAGGCCCAATAAGCCTAATAAGCCTAATAAGCATTTTAGGGAGTTTAGTGAATTTAGGGAGTTTAAAGATTCTCCCATAATTCCCATAATTCCTATCTTTCTCATTATTCCCTAATTTCCCTAATTTCCCTAATTTCCCTAACACTCCCTAACGCTCCCTAAAAAAACCTGCCTAAACTGTTTGATTTTTCGAAATCTATGTTTACTTTTGTCCCTACTATCTACATTATAGGGCAAGCGATGTATGTGACTAACAACATATCTTCTCAGTCGCAGAGGGTGATTTCAAAAATTACCCCCCCCCTATTATCTGTATTTTAGAATAATTGTACACAATCTAAATTTTGAGAGTAGCCGACTATCATCAGTATAGTTGGCCGCTATTGTATTGTCTTTGCTTTACTTAATTCACATTTATAAACTAAAACTTTTTTACTATGAAAAACAACTATGAAACCCCTATGATTGAGGTGTTGGATGTTGCCATCGAGCAGGGCATCGCAACAACAGGAACTCCCGATATGGACGATATGCCTAAACTGCCTTGGTAGTTAGCGTAGTTCCGAGCGTATTAATTATTAACCATTAAATTGTAAATAACGATGAAAAAGATATTTTTGATGATGGCTGCTGTGGTTGCCTTTGCATCAGTTAGTTGCGAGAGCGACAATTTGAACCCCGATACCGATAAGAAATTTGTTAAAGAACTGACCGTTAATATCGTCAATGAGAGCAGCAAGGTTACTTTTACCGAGAATAGTTCGGGTCTCTCCTTCGGGTGGGAAGATGGCGACAAGATCTATGCTTATTTGTATGAGGTAAATGCGAAAGACCGAGTCGATGAGTTTACCTACGACGCTGATACTGATAAATTTGTAGCGGAAGGTGCAGGTCTGGAAGTTGGCAAAACCTACTATGTGGTTAGAGGAAGTGTCTCCACCGTATTCAATTTCAATGATGGTAATATCTCTGCCAATTTTAGTCTAGAGTCTGGTCATATCCTCACCGATCTGCCTATGATGAGTGATCCTTTTGAGGCTACTGTTACTGGTGCAATTGCCGATTTGCATCATCTGGTAAGTATCGTATTAGTTCCGGTTTTGGGAGCGGGTGAAACTATATATAGACCTCGTCTTAATGTAGCTAATAGCACCGGCGACAAGGTAATCCGCGGTCTTTTTAATGTGGAATTCGATGGTGAAAATATCAAGTATAGGCGTTGGGCGCCCGGTGGTGATTTGGCATTTACTGAGGCAATGGGTTTTTCGAGTTGGTCTGCTTCGAAGGAACTCCATCCCAGCAATCGTGCTTTCTTCCCATTTGTTGTTCTCCCCGGTGAGTATGACCATATAGAGTTCCAGGCGGTGCTCAATACTGCGACTGAGGAGGTGGTTAAGGGTGGCGAACTTTCCGATAAAGTGATTTACCCTGGTAAATATTATTATCTGTCATCTCCTCTTGTTTGGAATAATTAGAGGAGAGCAATTAATGTATAGAGCGACCACTGCGGTCGCTCTTTTTTTTATCTCTCTCCCTTTTCGGATTTTGCAACTCTGCCAAAACTTTGTATCTTTGTTAGTTGATTAGGAAAATTGTGCCCAATCATAAAACAGAAGCGATGAACAATAGTGCAAAATACGATTTTACGATTATTGTCCCCGTTTACAACGAAGAGGACAATATGGCTAATTTGGAGAGCAGGCTAAGTGCCTATCTCACTGAGGCTTCGGTGAGTGCGTGTATCCTCTTTGTCAACGATGGCTCGAAGGATAGTTCGCTCCAACTGATACGCGAGGTGTGTGGTCGCAATCCCCACTTCTACTACCTCTCTTTTGCCGACAACCGTGGCCTGAGTGCTGCAATGAAGGCGGGTATCGACTATGCCGAGAGCCGCTTGGTGGGCTATATCGACGCCGACCTGCAAACTGCCCCCGAGGATTTTAACCTCCTGCTGGCCGATGCCGACGAGTATCCCCTCGTGCTCGGTATTCGCGTTGGGCGTAAAGATAGCTGGTTTAAGCGTTTCCAGAGTAAGTTTGCCAACGGTTTCCGTCGTATGATGACGGGCGACGGTGTGGCCGACACGGGTTGCCCACTCAAAGTGATGCAGACTCAGTACGCCAAGCGCATACCCTTCTTCACCGGTATGCACCGTTTCCTCCCCGCGCTCATCCTGCTGCAAGATGGCGGCAAGGTGAAGCAGACCCCCGTGCGTCACTTCCCCAGAGTGGCGGGTGTGTCGAAGTTCTCGGTGTGGAACAGGCTCATAGGCCCCTTCAAAGATTGCTTCGCCTATCGTTGGATGCGCAAGCGCTACATCAACTACACCATTGCCGAACACAACTTAAACAACTAACCTATGCAACTGAGTGCTCTAATGATTACTGCCATTGGTCTGTTGGCGCAGGGGTGTTTCTCGGCGCGAATACTTGTGCAGTGGATTATCTCCGAGAAGAGTGGCAAGGTGGAGTCGCCCGTACTCTATTGGGTGTTCAGCATCATCGGCTCGTGGCTCTTCTTGGTCTATGGTTGGTTTAGGAACGACTTCGCCATCATCTTCGGGCAGTTCATCTCCTACTACATCTACCTGTGGAACCTCCACAAAAAAGGGGTGTGGAAGGGTGTAAACCCACTGTTGAAGATTGTATTGCTGTTTACCCCCGTGCTGGCCGCTATCTTCTTGATACACAACGTTCACGACTTTGTGGAGCACTTCCTCCAAGCCGACAATATCCCCGTTTGGCTGTTGGTATATGGCTCGCTTGGTCAGTTGGTGTTCACCCTCCGATTTGTCTATCAACTCTTCTACTCGGCACGTCGCGGTGAGTCACTCTTGCCCTCGGGCTTCTGGATTCTCTCGCTGGTGGGTTGCGGTATGATTATTTCATACGGTATTATCCGTGCCGATGTGGTGCTGGTGCTCGGTCAGTCGGTGGGCTTCATCGCCTACTCGCGTAACCTTGTGATTGGTGCGCGTCACCGCAAGCAACATCTTGAACAACAAAATAGTGCAGCCGATGAAGCGTAATCATTGGATACTCCTGCTGCTGGTATGTGTGTCGGTAATCCCCGTGCTGATTTTCAGGGACTACACACCCTCCAACGAGCTGCGTTACCTGAGCCTTGCCGACGAGGCATTGCGCGACGGTAATGTGATGACTTTCTACAACCACGGTGAGATTTATGCCGACAAGCCACCCTTGTATCTCTGGATTGTGATGCTCGGCCGACTGCTCTTTGGTGAGCACGTTATGTGGTTCTTGGGCCTCTTCTCGCTTGTGCCTGCTGCGGTGACTGTGGGTGTGATGAACGAGTGGTGCCGCGAGGAACTCTCGGAGCGTCGCAGTGCGGCGGCTCAGATGATGTTGCTCAGTGGCGGCCTCTTCCTCGGCTTGGCGCTCTGCCTGCGTATGGATATGCTGATGACTATGTTTATAGTATTGGCAATGAGGAGCTTCTGGCGGATATACTCGGTCGATGGTTACAGTCGCAATGCCGAGCGTGAGCGTTGGCTGCTCCCCATTTGGACCTTCTTGGCCCTCTTTACCAAAGGCCCCGTCGGGGTGCTTGTGCCTCTGGTGAGTATCCCCGTATTCCTCCTTTCGAGGCGCAAGTTGCGTACCATAGGTCGCTACTTGGGGTGGAGGTTTTGGGTCGTTATGCTCTCGTTGTGTGCCCTCTGGTGGGGTGGTGTCTATCTCGAAGGGGGGAGCGAGTATCTCAATAACCTCCTCTTCCACCAGACCATAGACCGCGCTGTCGATGCTTTCCACCACAAAGAGCCCTTCTGGTACTACCTGATTACCATTTGGTACTCGCTCTTCCCGTGGTCTATTTTTGTGATTTTCGCTCTTGTGGCAGCGTGGGCGCAAAGAAAGTGTTACGACGACAAGTCGGCACTCTTCTCGGTGGTGATTCTATCGACCTTTGTGATGATGTCGGCATTTAGCTCGAAACTTGCAGTCTATCTGCTGCCCATATTCCCCTTTATGGTCTATCTCGCTGTGGCTAAGGCACCTGCACGAAGCCGATTGCTCCGCTGGACGGTGATTATCCCCGAGGCGGTGTTGGCGTTGGCTCTGCCCGCAATGATTGTCTGCGCCTGTTTGGAGCAGACAGCGTGGCTCGGTCAACCACTCTTCATTGCAGGTGGTGCTGTGATGACTGCATTTGCTGTTGTTGCGCTCGTCGTGCTGCTGCGTGGCAGGGATATGTGGGGCTCGGTGATGACAGCCTCGCTCGGTATGTTTGCCACAATCCTCGTGGCGGGTTGGCAGTTGCCGAGGGTGAACAATATGATTGGCTATGCGGTGATGTGTGAGCGCGCCGAGGAGATAGCCGAGCAGAACGACGCGACCGACTATGTGGTGTGTGGCGTGCGTCGCTCGGAGAATATGGACGTCTATCTGGGCGTTGTGCCCGAGGTGGCCACTGCCGAGGAGATTGTCGAGGGTAAGTGGTCGGGCTCGGTGCTGATGGTGCGCAACCGCAATCTGACGAAAGAGCCTCTGGCGGCCTATCTTGCCAATGTGGAGCGAGTGACCGAGGGCGACTACTCGATACTGTTGTTGCCCGAAGTGGTGACCCCGGAGGAAGTATTAACCATTGAAAATCAGTAACGTATGAAACAACGCATACTCTTCGTGTGTTTGGGTAATATCTGTCGTTCGCCGGCCGCGCAACACATCTTCGAGGCTATGGTTGAGGAGCATCGTGCGCAAGGCTCGTTGCTCAACAGCCGTGGCGAGGAGGTGGAGTTTGTGGTCGATTCGGCAGGGACTTACGGAGGCCACGCGGGTGATATGCCCGACAGTCGTATGAGAGCCGCCGGTGCAAGGCGTGGCTACACCTTCACACATCGTTCGCGCAAGGTGCGCAGCGACGACTTCGAGAACTTCGACCTGATACTTGCGATGGACGACGAGAACTACGAGCGTCTGTCGCGCTTGGCTCCCACCATCGAGGGTGTTGAGCGTGTTGAGCGTATGATTGACTATATCCCGAACAGCCGCTACACATACGTTCCCGACCCCTATTATGAGGGGCACGAGGGGTTTGAACTTGTGCTCGATATGCTGGAAAAGGGGTGTCGCAACTTGTTGAATAAGTTGCTTGCGGAGCCCGAAGAGGCGGAGTAGTCTGAGCCTTGTAGGTGGATTAAGTCGCCGAGATAATCACTATCGCCCCCAATGCTACACCAATTCCGAGTAGCTTGCGGGGCGATATTTTTTCGCCAAAGAGTGCCGCACCAAGTATTGTGGTGACCACCACTGCTGTACCGTAATAGATTGGATAGAAGGTGGTTGTGGGCAGATAACGCAAACCTTGCAGAGTGAAGAAGGTGGTCAGGAAGTTAAATGTGCCGAGCGCCACGCCGGCAATGACAGTCCGTCGGTCCAACCTCAGTGCCTTGCTGCCCTCCTTGCGTAGGGTGTCGCCAGTGGCGAAGAGGAGTGCCGCGCCAAAGAGTAGCGGCTCAACAAAGGGGTAGGCCTCGGTCGCCCCAAATGTGTGCTGCGATAGTTTGAGCGAAAAGGTCGAAAGACCTGACATCAGAAAGACCATAAATGGGAGCAACAGGTTACTCTGTCGGCTCCCTTTTTGTTGCGGCTCGTAGAAAATCATCACCATAGCCCCCACAACAAGCAGCACCAAGACTCCGCTCTTGGCACTCATCGGCTCCCCCAAGAGGAGCGCCGAGAGAGCAATAGGCACAACCATCGCTGCACGGGTGGCAATGGTCGTAAGTGCCAAACCCGCCTTGGCCGAGCAACGTGCGTCGAATTGCAGGGAGATGTAGAAGATAAGTCCGATAGCCACCGCCAAGCCAACCAAAGGGAGTGAAACCTCACTCACCGACGACCCCGTACCTGCCACCCTTAGCCAACCTATGGTGGTGGCAATCAGGTAGTTGATGATGATGGCTTTTGAGGCCGATATTCCCTTCACTGCGAGCAGTTTGAGGGTCATCATCAAGCCCACAAGGGCGGTTACGGCGAGCAGAAGAAATCCCATAGCGGTCGGTGTGCGGGGCGTTATTTGTTGGTGCGACCCGGGTACTCGGCGAGTGCCTTACGCAAAATCTCGACAGCCTCGCGGAGATCCTCCTGACAGAGTACGTAGGCCAAGCGTGCTTGGTTGCGACCCTCGCCCATAGTGTTGTAGAAGCCAGAGCCGGGGGCAATCATCACCGTCGTATTGTTCACACGGAACTCCTCCAAGAGCCAACGCGCAAAGCGGTCGCAGTCGTCAATGGGGAGGCTGACCATAGTGTAGAACGCACCCGTCGGCATCGGCGAATAGACGCCCTCGATGCTGTTCAGGCCCTCGACAAGTGTGTTGCGACGTGCCACATACTCGTCGTGTACGCGGTGGAAATACTCCTCGTCGATATCGTGTGCGGCCTCCACCGCAATCTGACCCAAGAGAGGTGGCGAGAGGCGCGCCTGCGCAAATTTGAGTGCCGCCTCGATGACCTCCTCGTTGCGGGTGACGATGGCGCCAATGCGAACGCCGCACATACTGTAACGCTTTGAGGCAGAGTCGATAAGTATCACGTTGCGCTCCAATCCTTTGAGCTTCATCACCGAGTAGTGCTCGCGACCGTCGTAGCAGAATTCGCGATATACCTCGTCGCAAATCAGGTAGAGGTCGTGGCGCTTGACAATCTCGGCCAGCTGCTCCAACTCCTCACGCGAGTAGAGTGTGCCCGTCGGGTTGCCGGGGTTGCAGAGTACAATGGCGCGTGTGGTGGGGGTGATGAGTCGCTCAAACTCCTCGATGCGCGGCAGGGCAAAGTCGTTCTCGATGGAGGAGTGTATGGGGTCAACAATCACACCTGCTTGCGTGGCAAATGCGGTGTAGTTGGCGTAGAAGGGCTCGGGAATGATGACACGCTCGCCCGGGTCGATGCAGACCTGAAAGGCGAGGGTAAGTGCCTCGGAGCCACCGGTGGTTACGAGTATCTGGTCGGTGGTCAGCTCAATGCCGATGCGCTGATAGTACTCCACTATGCGCTTGCGCAGCGAGAGTATGCCCGCCGAGTGGCTGTAAGCATAGACAGGCTCGGAGTAGGCGCGGACTGCCTCGATAGCGGGGGTGGGGGTGTGTATGTCGGGCTGGCCGATGTTTAGTCGTATGATTCTCACTCCGTCGGCTGCTGCCTTATCGGCATAGGGGACAAGGCGGCGTATGGGCGACGAGGGCATTGAGTGTGCTTTTTTCGAAATCTCTGGCATAGTCGTTCTCTTTTTAATTAATAGGTGAGATAGTAAACCTACCGAAAATTATGGACAAATATCAAAAAAAAAGCCGAGAGCACAAAAGAATATCGAAAAATGATTAATTTTGTCGAAGTGAAACTATTATTTAATCAACTAAACCTATAATTACTATGGCTTTTTGGAAAGAGTTTAAGACCTTCGCAATGAAGGGTAATGTGATGGATATGGCAGTCGGTGTTATCATCGGTGGTGCCTTTGGTAAAATTGTTACCTCGCTGGTTAACGATGTGCTGATGCCCCCTATCGGTGCGCTGATTGGCAATGTGAACTTCACCGACTTGAAGTTGGATATCTCGAAGGTGCGCGACGTGGCTGCTTCGGCTACCGACGCTGTTACCCGTGGCCTGACCGGTGCTGAGGCTGCTGTGGCCGAGGCTGCCGAGCCTATCTATTGGAACTATGGCGCATTTATCCAGCAGTGCTTCGACTTCTTCATCCTTGCACTCTGCGTCTTTATGATGGTTAAGGTGATGAACAAGATGGCCGCTAAGCGCAAAGCCGAGGAGGCCGCTGTTCCCGCACCTCCCCCCGCACCCTCGAAAGAGGAGGTCCTCCTCACCGAGATTCGCGACCTGCTGAAAGAGCAGAACGAGAAGAAATAATCGTTGCGTAAGTTTATACTAAATAAAAGTCAACTCAAAAATGAGTTGGCTTTTATTTGTTAATTAGTGTTTTATCGCTAACTTTGCACTAGCGATAATGTTGTGTTGTCGCTTTGAAATATTTTTGATGAAAGTGTATTAGCTTTTTCTTGGACTGAAACCTAGGAAATTTCATTACCGAAAGAATAGCAACACACTCGTCACTCCGTATTGATTAGTCAATGGGGAGCTTTTACCCCCATACTCATATCGATACGAGTGTGGGGTATTGTTTATTTTCGGTAACCGCTTCCTAGGGCGTCAGTTCAAATAAACTAATCGGCTCCACACTTTCTTTTTGTTAACAATCCCCCATATTGGAGCGTATGGCTTTGAGTTGCAAAATTTATTAACTCAAACATATTGCTATTATGAAAAAAGTTCAAGTGGGCTACCTCGCCCCCGAAGTAGAGGTGTACGAAGTGATTGTTGAACAGGGTATTGCTCAGACAGGTGCTGGTGCTGGTGAAGAGATTGGCGGTAGCAAGAGCGAAGGTATCTGGTAGAAAACAAGTAAAGATTATGAAGAAGTTTACATTTATTGCACTGCTTGCCACTCTGCTTTGTGGTTGTGCTCAGTTTGCCGACGATGAGGTGAACACTCAGAAGATTGTTGCTCCCGAGAGTATCGAGGCTTCGTTTGAAGAGCCTTCGAGTCGTACATACGTCGAGAACGATAGGTATTTGCGTTGGACTGCGGGCGATGAGATATCCTACTTCCCCGGTGTTACATTTAATATGGAGTATCGCTTTACCGGTGTTACGGGCGCAAATAATGGCTCGTTCAGCAAGGTAACCGTAGGCCCCGTGACGGGCAATGAACTCTCGCGCAATTATGCTATCTACCCCTACGATGAGGATATTGCTGTATCGGACGAGGGTGTTATCTCGCTTAATATCCCCGCTGTGCAGAAGTATGCAGAGAACTCCTTTGGTGTTGGTGCAAATACTATGGTTGCAGCCACCAATGGCATAAACGACGAGGTGTTGAAGTTCCGAAATGTGGGTGGCTACTTGAAGATTAAACTCTATGGCGACGATGTTACTGTTAAGAGTGTTAAGTTGCAGGGCAATAACAACGAGAAGATTGCAGGCCCCGCACTGATTACCGCCACCTATGGTAACGACCCGACAGTTGTGATGACCGCCGAGGCTACCACCTCAGTGACTATCGATTGCGAGGAGGGTGTAACCATCAGCAACAACTCCGAAACCCCCACAGAATTTTGGTTTGTACTGCCCACCGTTACCTTTGAAGATGGCTTCACCATTACCGTCACCGACATTAACGATGGCACCTTTGTAAAATCGACCTCCAACACCTTCACCATCGACCGCAATATGATTCAGCCGATGAAGGAGCTTAATGCTATAATCGAGGGTGGCTCCTCGCCCGAGCCCGAGCCCGAGCCTGATCCCGTTGGGCCTGCTAATAATGAGATTTGGTACACCAATGGCAGCACGACCGTACCAACCGATTCTTTCAAAAAAACAGTTTTTGGAGCAAATTATGTTTCCAATATCTACGACGCTGAGAAGGGGTGCTGGGTGATTACCTTTGATGGTGATGTAACCACAATAGGGGATAGCGCTTTTGCTTTTTCATCTATCACCAGTATTTGTATACCTAATGGTGTAACAAGTATTCATCAACGTGCTTTTCAAGGATGCAGTTCTTTGGAATCTTTTAGCGGTAAATTTGCATCTGATGATCATCATTGTTTAGTTGAAGATGGTCTATTAAAGGGAATAGCGTTGGCGGGACTTACAGCATATACCCTTCCTAATAGTATTATATCTATCCCAGACCAAGGTATCGATTGTGTATGGTTTGCTAGTTTAGAGAAAATCACAATCCCAAATTCAGTTGTATCTATTGGAAATTACTTCTTGGCTGAGAGTACGCATTTAAAAGAAGTAGTTATAGGGGAAAGTGTTGTATCTATTGGTGATAACGCATTTGGTGCTATGTATGCCCTGGAGAAAATTTATTTCAAGGCTATGATACCTCCAACTTTTGGAAACCCTGTTTTATATGATGTAAATAGAGGGGATGTAGATATATATGTACCGAATGATAGTAGGCCAAAGTATATTGCGTCCGATGTGTTTGTTAATAATAGCATTATTGGCTATGATTATATTAATGGTAAGGTTGCAGAACCTCTTCAAGTGGCTGATATTGCGAATAATGAGATTTGGTATACAGCGACGGAGAAATATGAATCGCTTGGTGCAAGTGGCTTCGACGTTGATATCGTTGCCCATGGTTGGAATGCAGCGTCTGGTGAAGGAGTTATAGTATTTGATGGAGATGTTTCTATTATAAAAATTTGTGCATTTGTAGCTTCTCCCTTTGTTACTGTAACACTCCCAAATAGTGTTACTTCTGTTGAAAATGGCGCTTTTGTTCTTAGTGAATCTTTACAAGAGTTTAGAGGAAAGTTTTCTAGTAATTATGGTTACTCTCTTATTTGTAATAATGTCTTTGTGCAATTTGCAACAGCAGGATATGATGGAGAGATTTTTGTTATTCCTGAGGGGATTACCAAAATAGGGGACTATGCTTTCTTCAAATCTTCTATTTCATCTGTTACAATACCTGATAGTGTGGAAATGATTGGAACGGAAGCATTAAATTCTTGTCTCAATCTTAAAGAGGTATATTGCAAGCCAATCACTCCGCCAAACGGAATATCGTATTATACGTTCGACCGCAATGCTTCGGGACGAAAGATATACGTTCCTGCCTCCGATGATGATAGCGTTGTCAATGCCTATAAGGCTGCCGAAGGTTGGAAAGAGTATGCTGATGCGATTGAAGAGTACGAATTTGAATAATTAACCCCAAAGTTTTTTATCACACAATTAGAGGCGTATGTTATAATAACATACGCCTCTAATGTTTTGATAATCAGGCGATAAAGGCCTTAAAGTACTCGGCGAAAAAAAATTACCCGCCTACCTCGATGAGGTTGTTCATAATCGCGTAGACGGTGAGGCCGGAGATGGTGCGGATGCCAAGTTTGCGGGAGATGTTTTTGCGGTGGGTGACTACCGTGTGGACCGAGATGTTGAGCCTTTCGGCAATCTCCTTGTTGGTTGCGCCGCCGGCCACTGCCACCAATATATCTTTCTCTCTGGCGGAGAGTTCGTCGCCGCGCTCCTCGTCGCCCATAGGCTCGGAGTTGTGGACCGACTCTCGGATGCGCTGCACAAGCAGCGAGGGGTGGGTGCCGAGTCCGACCACAGCGTCGAAGCGGCGGAGGTACTCCTCGTCGAAGGTGTCGTAGGCCATAGCCACCAGAGGCAGGCCCGACAGGGCGGGGTGGGCGGTACGCAGTTGGGAGCGGTCGCCACGCTCGATGAGCGAGGGATTAATCACCACCACATCGGCATCGAGACGCTCCATAGCCTGCGGGGTGAGCAGCGAGAGGTCGCTGACCGACTCCACCACGACAATATCTGCCGCAGCGTTGAGTGCTGCCACCACACCGTAGCCCACAATGGCGCTCGGCTCAACCACAACAACCCTTATCTCATCTCTCTGTTGGCTCATCTCTCGGCTCCTTTCTCAATGCGTGCGGCGAGTGGCACAAGCAGGCGGTTCTCTATCAGAGTGTGAGCCGCAAGTTCCTCCTCGATGCGGTAAATATCTCTCAGCACAGCGTGCGAAGCCATCGCCTCGTCGGCATCGGGCAGATACTTGATAATAATGTTGAGCAGGTCGGCGAGCTTCTCGTCGATATCGCTATGCGTCTCGGCAAAGTCGCCGATGGTAAATCCCTCGCCTCGGGTGCCACTAATCAGACTCTCGATATAGGGGAATACGGTCTGCTCCTCGTAGTGGAAATGTTTGAGCACCTCCGTTTCGTAAACATCATAGAACGAGTTGATTATCTCCCTCTGACGAGCGCTGAGTGCTGCTGCCATAGTGTGAATATGGTCGTGCAGGGTGGGGAAGTAGTGCTCAGTGTAGTTGTGGTGTGACAGACGCAGAAAATCGACTATCGGGCGCAGGTCGTCGCGTACCAGACGGTCGATGCTCGGCGCGCTATTGCGCTCGTCAACTATATTACTCATAGCCACCAGCAGGTGTGCCGATACGCCCTGCTCGGCGCACACCTCCTCCACGCTGCGCTCGCCAAAGCCGAGTCGCAGCCCCATACGCTCAAAGAGTGTGAGCAGGCGAGGGTTGCTCAGTAGCAGGTCGGCCATCTTCTGGTCGGTGGTATATGGTCTGAGTGTTGTCATACTTTTGCAAAGTTATTGTTTTTTTTAGAATTATCGGTAAAAGGTTAGAAAAGTCCGCCGATTAGATAGACCAAATAGGCGACAATCCACGCCACAAGTGTGTTGTAAATCACTGCAAATGCAGCCCAACCCCGCGAGCCGGTTTCGCTGCGTATGGCGGCAATGGTGGCTATGCAGGGGAAGAAGAGGAGTATGAAGACCATAAATGCGGCTGCCGAGCGGGGCGAGTAGTCGCCCGAGTGCACGAGTGCTCCCGCGAGGCTCTCCTCCTCGGTGTTGTAGAGTACTCCCAAAGTGCTAACTACCAACTCCTTGGCAGGTATGCTTGCCAGAAGTGCCACACTGCCGCGCCAATCGATATCCATAGGTCGCATCACCGGCTCTATCGCCTTGCCTATGTGTGCTATATAGCTCTGCTCCTGTGCGTTGGTGGCTGCTATGCTCTCCTCTGCGGGGCGCGGGAAGTAACCCAAAAACCACACCACAACCGAGGCTACCAGCACCACGCTGCCGATTTTGCGCAGATACTGAGCGCACTTGTCCCACATATGTTTCACCGTGGAGCGCAGAGTGGGCATACGGTAGGGCGGAAGTTCCATTACAAAAGGCGTTTCATCGACCTTGAACTTGGTGCGACGCAATAGTCGGGCTGTGAGTGCCGCAACGGCAATGCCGAGCAGGTAGAGCCCGATGAGCACCGTGGCGGAGTGCCCCGGGAAGAAGGCTCCCGCAAACAATACATAGACAGGCAGTCGTGCGCTACACGACATAAAGGGAGTTATCAGTATGGTTATCAGCCTGCTGCTGTGGCTCTCGATAGTGCGCGTTGCCATAATGGCGGGCACATTGCAACCAAAACCCATCAGCATAGGGATAAACGACTTACCGTGCAGGCCGAGACGGTGCATCAACTTATCCATAATAAATGCCGCGCGTGCCATATATCCTGAGTCCTCCATCAGCGATATAAATAGGTATAGCAGCAGGATGTTCGGCAGAAATACCGCCACACTACCCACGCCGCCAATCACACCATCGACCAACAGCGCACGGAGCCAACCTTCGGGCAGAGCACCGCCCACAATATCGCCGAGCCAAGCAAAGAGGCTCTCAATCCACCCCTGCGGATAGGCTCCAACAGTGAATACCGTCCAGAACATCAGCCACATAAGCAGTATGAATATCGGGAAGCCCAGCCAACGGTTCGACACAAGGCGGTCTATTCGTCGGGTGCGACGAGTGGGGTCGCCCGTGCCCTCGGTGAGGGTCTCGGTGAGTGCACCATCAATAAAACCATACTTGGCGTCGCTGATGGCGGTTTCGGTGTCGCAGTCGAGGTGTCGCTCGATGCGGGCAGCACCCTTCTCGGCTGAGGTGAGCCACAAAGCGTAGTCCTTACAATCTGTAAGTGCCTTGCGTACCTCCTTGTCGCCTTCGAGTATCTTCAATGCCCAATAGCGCACGGGGAATTGGTGGGGCAGGTCGTCGGCAGCGTGCATCTGTTCCGAGAGGGCTGCCACAGCCTCCTCGACGTGAGGACCGTAGTTGATGTGGATATGGCGTACCGTCTTGTTGCGACCCTCGAAGAGTTCGATGACCGTGTCGAGCAGTTTGTCAAGACCGCTGCGTGTGCGTGCAATGGCGGGTATCATCGGCACACCCATCATCGCTCCGAGGCTTTCGTGGTCGAGTTTCGCGCCACTTGCCTGCAACTCGTCGAACATATTGAGTGCCACTACGGTACGTTGGTTGAGGTCGATTAACTCGGTGGTCAGAAATAGGTTGCGCTTCAAGTTCGATGCCACTACCGAGTTGATTATCACGTCGGGCATCTCCTCCATCAGGTGGTGGCGCACAAATACCTCCTCGGGTGAGTAGGCCGAGAGTGAGTAGGTGCCGGGCAGGTCGGTGAGCTCTATGCGGTAGCCCTTGTAGTTGAACTTGCCTGTGGTGGCCGAAACGGTGACACCGCTATAATTACCTACGTGCTCGCTACCTCCCGAGAGGGCGTTGAAAAGCGAAGTTTTGCCACTATTGGGGTTGCCGACGAGTGCTACTCTGATGCGGTTTTTGCGCACTACTTTGAGCCCTGCAAGTGGGTTGGCTCTGCGCGATGAGCAGCCACAAGCACCGCAACTCTCGCACACCTCCGAACAGCCATACCACTCCGATGGCTCAAACTGCTCGGCTGCCTCCTCCTCGCTAAGTACCTCAATCATAGCGGCTTCGCGGCGACGCAGCGATACATCGTAGCCCATAACTGTATATTTCACAGGGTCGTGCATAGGTGAGTCGAGCACCGATACCACTCGCTCGCCACGCACAAATCCCATCTCCATTATGCGCTTGCGGAAACCTCCGTGGCCGGCTACGCGTACTATGATTGCCGACTGACCTGTATTTAGTTCTGATAGTTTCATTTGTCTGTTGCCTCTATTTTTGCTGTGCAAAAATAGCCTATAACAGCAGGCGTGTCAATCACTATATTTGGGTATTATTGTCAGAGACCGATACTTAAAATTAGGTATAAAAGAAAACCGAGAGCAACCTCACGCTGTTCTCGGTTTAGGCATCACTCCACAAAGTACAGATATGGCAGGAGTGATTCAGACAAACATTAATAACACTGCAAAGGTAGTGTTGCAAGTATCGGCAGTCAATACCTACAATATGGGTTTTTGCTATCAAGATATACCCAATTATTGCGAGAACTTGGCCTCTCGGCTCGCTGCTATGGCGTTATAATAATGCTTTTAAAGTGTAATCAATATCGTTTTTAGCTCTATTTATAGACCTTTTATGGTTTCGTTTTTCTACGGTTGTTTCTCGGGTTGATTTATAAGTGTAACCACAATGACAAACATTGTCAGTGCCTGATGATTTCGAGGTTATATGAATAGAACTAATATGTTGAATTATAAGAGTTAATATATTATAATTAACCGATATCGAATTGTAACCTATTGATATTTTCTAACGCATCGGTAGTATTATGTTTTTATCTCTGTTTTGTGTCAATTATGCCTTGCTCGATATATTTGCTGCGCAATAATGAGATTATTTCTGATTTGTAAGTGATTGTGTATCAGCAAAATACCCCCCCCCATTGGGAAATTGGAAAATAGTATATAAAAAGTTTGGTCGTTTAGGTAAATTTGCCTATCTTTGTAAAGTTTCAATATCAACTTTTTAGGGTCTAAGAAGTGGTATAGAGTTGAATGCCCGTTAGGGTGGTACGACCGAAATTTATCTGCTAACTCTTATCTTTTGAGGGTTGGGTCTAGAAGATATGCTCTTGTGTGAAGAGCATCGAGCCCGACAACAAGTAGAGAAATAGCGAACCTAACTAACTGATTGCTAACTTAATTTTAAGCGAATGCCCTCTTCGTTACTTTTGATTGCTATATTTCTGATTGCCTGTATAGCAACGCAGTGGATTTTCCCTAATGTGCTCAATGTAGCATTCCAAAAAAACATTGTCGATAACCCAGATGCGCGTAAATTGCAGCGCCGACCTGTGCCCGTTCTTGGTGGTGCGTGCGTCTTCTTTGGAGTGGTGATGGGTATCTGTTTTTCCCAACTATTCTTCGACCTCTCCTCGCTTTTCCCTGTTATGTGTGCTATGACCGTGATGCTCTGCGTGGGCATTATGGACGATATTATCGATTTGAGTCCAAAGACAAGATTTATTGTCGAGATTCTGGTTGTGCTGGTAACGCTCTGCGCAAACGGATATATGATTGACAGCTTCCACGGGTTGTGGGGTTTGAGTGAGATTTCGGTTTATATTGCTGTACCTTTGGCAGTTGTGGCTGCGGTAGGTATTATTAATGCTATCAACCTTGTTGATGGTGTCGATGGGCTTTCGACAGGCTATTGTATGATGGCCAGTTCGCTCTTCGGCATTATGGCGGCCATTGTGGGCGATTGGCCAATACTCCTCCTGGCGGTTATCTCGGTGGGTGCGTTGCTCCCCTTCTTCCTGCACAACGTATTTGGCAAAACGACAAAGATGTTTATCGGCGATGGTGGTACCCTGATGATGGGAGTGATGATATCGGCATTTGTGATGAATATGCTCAACTCTGATGCACTCTATGACGGGTTGGCGTCGCAGGGTTTGGGATTGATACCCTTTACATTGGCAGTGCTGGCAGTGCCCGTATTTGATACACTCCGAGTGATGTCGGCACGAATAGTTCGCGGTAACTCCCCCTTCAAACCCGACAAAACTCACCTGCACCACCTCTTTATCGAACTCGGCTTCTCGCACGTGGGCGCAACTGTCTCTATCCTGTCGCTCAATACGTTGGTAGTGGCGTGCTGGTTTGTGGCCTACAAGTTGGGGTGGAGTATCGATGTTCAACTCTATGTGGTGCTGGCTATGTCGTTGGCCATCACCTTCGGTTTCTATAAACTGATGCGAATGCAGATAGCCGCCGAGAGCAAATTGTGCAGAGTGATGCAACGCATTGGCAAACGCACTCACATTGAGCGAAATGGTGTATTCCTCTTCCTCCAAAAGGTGGTTGACAGCAGCCGCAAAGAGCAAGCCGACCAACCCACCGAAGAGAAAAAAGTAAGTTAAGCAAATTACACAAATCAGATGAAAATAGCAGTCGCCGGTACAGGCTATGTGGGATTGTCGATAGCCACTCTTTTGGCGCAACACAATGAGGTTGTTGCAGTCGATATTATCCCCGAGAAGGTGGAGATGATTAATAACCGCATCTCCCCAATCCAAGATGATTACATAGAGAAATATCTTGCGGAAAAGGAATTGAATCTTCGCGCAACACTCGATGCTGAAGATGCCTACAAGGGTGCAGATTTTGTGGTAATTGCAGCCCCAACAAATTACGACCCACACAAAAACTTCTTTGACACATCGGCAGTTGAGAGTGTCATCGACTTGGTGTTGAAGGTCAATCCTGAGGCGGTAATGGTTATCAAATCAACTATCCCTGTGGGATATTGCCGCTCGCTTTATGTTAAGTACGCACAGCAGTTTAAGGAGCAGGGTTTTGACTCTACCCATAAACTTCGCCTACTTTTCTCGCCCGAATTCCTGCGCGAGAGTAAGGCGCTTTATGACAATCTCTACCCAAGTCGCATTATCGTAGGATATCCTAAGATGATAGACCAATTCGGAGAAGAGAATGAGGCTATAAAAGCAATTGCTGGTAATCATCTTGAAGATGCAGCCCACACCTTTGCAGAGTTGTTGAAACAAGGTGCTCTGAAAGAGGATATTCCGATCTTGTTTATGGGTCTGAAAGAGGCTGAGGCGGTGAAACTTTTTGCGAATACATATCTGGCACTGCGAGTCAGCTATTTCAACGAGTTGGATACATACGCCGAGATGAAGGGACTTGATACTCAGGCAATAATTACCGGTATCGGTCTGGACCCACGCATCGGTACTCACTACAATAACCCCTCCTTTGGCTATGGTGGTTACTGTCTGCCCAAGGATACCAAGCAGCTGCTTGCCAACTATGACCACGTTCCGCAGAATATGATGACTGCCATTGTGGAGAGTAATCGTACCCGCAAGGATTTTATCGCAGATCAGGTGCTCGCCAAGGCGGGATATTACACCGCATCGAGTCAGTGGAGCAGTGCTAAGGAGCAGGAGGTGGTGATTGGTGTCTATCGACTCACTATGAAATCGGGGTCGGACAACTTCCGCCAGAGCGCCATACAGGGTGTGATGAAGCGCATCAAGGCCAAGGGTGCCAAGGTGATTGTCTATGAACCCACTCTGGAAGATGGCTCGACCTTCTTTGGTAGTGAGGTGGTTAACAATTTTGAGGAGTTTAAGCGTCGTTCGCAGGCTATTATCGCCAACCGTTACGACACTTCGCTCGACGATGTGGCCGACAAAGTCTATACACGCGACGTATTCAAAAGGGATTAGCGATGGTTGAGTATAATGTTGTTTTGTCGGATAAGGTCATTTTGGTGACCGGCGCGGCGGGCTTTATTGGAGCTAATCTCGTTAAGCGTCTGCTTGACGATTTCCCGACAACCAAGGTAGTTGGAGTAGATAGCATAACAGACTACTACGATGTTCGCTTGAAGTATGAGCGACTCGAACAACTTGGCGGATATGGTGAGCGCTTTATCTTTCTGAAAGAGAACATAGCCAACAAGGAGGCTATGATGGCTCTCTTCGAGAAATATAGGCCTCAGGTAGTGGTAAACTTGGCTGCGCAGGCAGGTGTACGTTACTCAATAACCAACCCAGATGCCTATATTGAGAGCAATCTGATAGGTTTCTATAATATCTTGGAGGCGTGCCGACACTATGATGTAGAGCATTTGGTATATGCCTCGTCGTCGAGTGTCTATGGTAGCAACAAGAAGGTGCCTTACAGCACAGACGATAAGGTAGATAACCCCGTCAGCCTCTATGCGGCAACCAAGAAGAGCAACGAGCTGATGGCTCACTCTTACAGCAAACTCTACAACATACCGAGCACAGGGTTGAGGTTTTTTACCGTCTATGGCCCCTGCGGTCGCCCCGATATGGCATACTTCGGCTTTACCAATAAGTTGGTGGGTGGCCAGACAATTGAGATTTTCAACTACGGTAACTGCAAACGCGACTTTACCTACGTTGATGATATAGTGGAGGGTGTAGTTCGTGTGATGCAGCACGCACCCGAGAAGCAGACAGGCGAAGATGGGCTTCCAGTGCCGCCCTACAAGGTATACAATATCGGTAACAACAGCCCCGAGAATCTGCTGGACTTTGTCCAGATTCTGCAAGAGGAGCTGATAGCGGCAGGTGTTCTCCCCGTAGATTATGACTTTGAGGCGCACAAACGCCTTGTGCCTATGCAGCCGGGCGATGTGCCTGTCACCTATGCCGATACCTCGGCTTTGGAGGAGGACTTCGGCTTTAAGCCCCACACCTCACTCCGCAACGGGCTCCGAGCATTTGCTCAGTGGTATAAGGAGTTCTATGGCAACGAAAATTAATACACAACAAAGATATGAAAGGAATTGTTCTGGCAGGTGGTAGTGGCACTCGCCTCTACCCAATCACCAAGGGTGTCAGCAAGCAGTTGCTCCCGATTTATGACAAGCCGATGATTTATTATCCAATTTCATCGCTAATGTTGGCAGGAATTAGGGATATTCTAATTATATCAACTCCTTTTGATCTGCCCGGCTTCAAAAGATTGTTGGGTGATGGCTCTGACTATGGTGTTCATTTTGAATATGCCGAGCAACCCTCGCCCGATGGTCTTGCCCAAGCCTTTATTATTGGTAAAGAGTTTATTGGCGATGATAGTGTTTGTTTGGTTTTAGGCGATAATATCTTCTATGGACAAGGCTTCTCTACCATGTTGAAAAATGCAGTAAATAATGTAGAAAAAGAGGGTAAAGCAACTGTGTTTGGATATTATGTTCCGGATCCCGAACGCTTTGGAGTGGCTGAAATAGATAAGGATGGCAATGTTCTAAGTATTGAAGAAAAGCCAAAGGAGCCTAAAAGTAATTATGCCGTGGTTGGTCTCTATTTTTATCCCAATAAAGTAGTTAAGGTTGCAGAATCGATTAAACCGTCGGCTCGTGGGGAGTTAGAGATTAGTTCTGTAAATGATTGGTTTCTGAAAGATGGGGAATTAAAGATTCAAATTATGGGACGTGGCTTTGCTTGGCTTGACACGGGAACTCAGGAATCGCTTTTTGATGCTTCACGTTTTGTTGAGGTTGTTGAGACTCGTCAAGGTGTGCAGGTCTCTTGTTTGGAGGAGATTGCCTGGCGTAAAGGCTGGATTACAGATGAAGACTTGGTTCGTCTGGCAAAACCAATGAAGAAAAATGCTTATGGCCAGTATATGCTTCGATTAGTAGGCAAACGATGAACGTAATAAAGACTGATATAGAGGGTGTTGTGATTATCGAGCCTAAGGTGTTCGGTGACGAGCGTGGCTACTTCTTCGAGAGTTTTTCGCAACCTCTTTTCGATAAACTTGTACGTCCTGTGAAGTTTGTGCAGGACAATGAGAGCAAATCCCGTTATGGTGTGTTGCGCGGTCTGCACTTCCAGAAGGGCCAACACGCACAGAGTAAGCTTGTGCGCGTGGTGAAGGGTAGGGTGCTCGATGTGGCTGTCGATATCCGTAAGGGTAGCCCCACTTTCGGAAAATATGTGGCAGTGGAACTCACCGAGGATAACCACCGCCAATTATTTATTCCGCGCGGCTTTGCCCATGGTTTTTCCGTACTTAGTGATGAAGCTATATCTCTATATATGTGTGACAACCTCTATGCTCCAGAGAGCGAGGGCTCGATTATCTGGGACGACCCAGATATTGGTATTGATTGGGGATTAGCTGCCGAGGATGTAGTGCTCTCAGCTAAGGATATGTGCCACCCTACGCTGAAAGATGCACCCGAGTTGTTCGACTATAATGTAGATTACTATGCAGAGTAAGAGGATACTTATCACTGGTGCCAACGGACAACTTGGCTCGGAGATGCGCCGATTGGGTGCAGTGTCGCCCAATGAGTATATCTTCACCGATGTAGCCGAACTCGATATCACCAACAGGGAGGCTGTGATGGCGTTTGTGGCTGATAATAAGGTGGATGTGATTGTCAACTGTGCTGCCTATACCAATGTGGATAGAGCTGAGGACGACGAGGCAACTGCCGAACTGATTAATGCTACCGCAGTGCGCAACCTGGCTGAGGCGATGAAGAGTGTGGAGGGTACTCTGTTCCACGTTTCGACCGACTATGTGTTTGGTACTGATGGAAATACACCTCGCACTGAGGAGATGCCGCTCAACCCGCTGGGAGCCTATGGCAGAACAAAACTGCATGGCGAAGAGGCGATTGCCGAGGTGGGGTGTAAGTCGATAATTATCCGTACAGCGTGGCTATATTCGGAGTTTGGCAATAACTTCTTGAAGACTATGCTGCGCCTGACCACCGAGAAAGAGGAACTGAAAGTGGTCTTCGACCAGGTGGGCACCCCGACTTATGCGGGTGACTTGGCACTGACTATCTTTTCGATTATCGAGGGCGATAAATATGCTGGCAATGAGGGTGTTTACCACTTTTCGAACGAGGGAGTGTGCTCGTGGTACGACTTCGCTACGGAGATTGCTGTGGCTGCCGGGCATACGAACTGTAACGTAATGCCCTGCCATAGCAACGAATTCCCCTCAAAGGTCACCAGACCCCCCTACTCGGTATTGGATAAAACCAAAATCAAAACAACCTTCGCCATCGACATCCCCCATTGGCGCGACTCGATGCTATACTGCTTGAAGAGGTTGAAGGTAGAATAACTCATTAATAACTTTACAAGGTTATAATTAAGAAAGAATATGGCTGAAGAGTCATTGCGCAATAAGACAGTTAAAGGAGCAAGTTGGAGTTTTGTCGATAACTTGGCTAATCAAGGAATTACTTTTTTGGTTGGTCTGGTGTTGGCTCGTTTGCTTTCAGCCGAAGAGTATGGTTTGATAGGCATTATTACTATCTTTATTGCTGTTTTCAATAGTATTGTAGATAGTGGTTTCTCAAATGCTCTTATTCGCAAAAACGATGCGAAGGATATAGATTACAATACAGTGTTCATTACCAATATGGTTATGAGTATAGTATTGTTTTTTGCCTTATTCTTCTCCTCTTCACTTATTGCAGATTTCTTTGATCAGCCACAACTCAAACCATTGTCACAGGTGATGGCAAGTATCGTTATAATTAATGCTTTTGCCATTATTC
Source organism: Tidjanibacter sp. (assembly GCA_017521965.1). Taxonomy (GTDB): domain Bacteria; phylum Bacteroidota; class Bacteroidia; order Bacteroidales; family Rikenellaceae; genus Tidjanibacter. The sequence continues at coordinate 34,320 of JAFXAY010000097.1, forward strand.
AACGAACGTTACTTGTAAAGCAAATTGATTTTAAAACTCAGACCAAAATTTCGCTTATATCATCAATAGTGAGTGGTGTTGTTGGTATTGCGATGGCCTTTTGTAACTATGGAGTATGGAGCTTAGTGGGTCAGCAGATATCAAGACAACTTCTCAACACTATTTTTCTGTGGGTGTTTGCAAAATGGTATCCAAAGATGCAGTTCTCATGGAGGAGTTTTAAGGAGCTATTCGGTTTTGGTTGGAAATTGTTGGTTTCAGGTCTGATTGATACAGTATGGCGCGAAATATATCAAGTGGTGATAGGTAAGTGTTATAGCCCGGCTGCATTGGGGCAATATACGAGAGCACAGCAGTTTAGTTCGGTTTTCTCGAGTAATCTGAATAGTGTTGTTCAGAGGGTGAGTTATCCTGTGTTGAGCTCCATTCAAGACGATAAAGAACGCTTAAAACAAGCATACCGTCGAGTTATCAAGGTAACAATGTTGGTTACTTTTGTCTTGATGTTGGGCTTAGCAGCTGTTGCAAAGCCAATGATATTGGTTTTGATTGGAGATAAATGGCTTATGGCTGCTGATCTCTTACCAATTATTTGTTTTACTATGATGCTATATCCGCTGCACTCTCTTAATCTAAATATGTTGCAGGTACAAGGTCGTTCAGACTTATTCCTAAGGTTAGAGATTATTAAGAAGATTGTAGGTGTTATTCCAATTTTATTGGGTATATTTATCGATATATACTGGATGTTATGGGGAAGTGTGGCAACTGGCCTTTTTGCCTATTATCTTAATAGTTATTATTCGGGTAAATTACTGAATTATAATATAGTAGAACAAGTAAAGGATATTCTGCCTTCATTTTTAATAGCTTCTTCAATGGCTGCTATAACTTATGCAGTTTCTTTGTTGCCCCTGTCACCTTTTGTCCTTCTTATCCTGCAATTATTTGTAGGTGCAGCAATTACTATTATCCTCTGCGAGAGTATTCAATTGGAAGAGTATAAAGAGATAAAAGGTATTGCATTAGCTCTCTTACAAAAGATTTTTCGAAAATAATATATTTTCTTGTTTATGGAAAAGAAACAAATAACAGTTACAGCCCTTCTTCTGCCCGACTTAGAGGAGTTTGATGCTTAGCCCAAAGTTGCTTAGGATAACAGTAGTTGGATGCTAATAGTCAATTCCATAGATTGTTGTAATATAACTAGCTTTATATTTATTAAAGATTTATAAACAAACATTAGTATGAATCAAACCCTTACCCCCCCCACTACAAAAAACACGCCAATCTAATTTTGAGTTGTTACGAATCATTTCGATGATTATAATAGTCGTACATCATTATGTTGTGAATTCGGGTTTTATTGCTTTGTATGATTATAATAATATAACTGGCAATATGCTGTTTTTGCAGTGTATGGGTTTTGGAGGGAAGATGGCTATTAACTCGTTTGTGTTGCTAAGTGGTTACTTTGTTTGCAAACAAAAAGTTACGTGGCTTAAATTACTGAAGCTATTTACAATGATATACTTTTATAATATACTTTTTTATATAGTATTTCTTTTTACAGGGCATGAAGAAATTACGCTAAAAAGTATATACAAGGTCGTTTTTAATCCTTTTTATGGAATTGAAAGAGGTTTTACAGGCTCATTTTTAGCTTTTTATTGTTTAGTACCTTTTTTGAATAGATTTTTACAATCTCTCAATCAGAAGTTGCATTTACGTTTAATACTTTTACTGTTGTTTATCTATACTTTTGTGGCTACATTCTTATTAAATACTGTTGCGTTTAGTCATATATGGTGGTATGTTACTCTTTATTTCATAGCTGCCTATATCAGATTATATCCAAATAAATATACTGATAATAAGAAGTTGGCCTTATGGGTATTCATATGTTCTGTTTTGTTAATTTTTGCAAGTATAGTTGTTGTGGATTTTATAGGTAGCAGAATAGGTTTTACGAATTATTATCATATGTGTAATGATTCTCAGAAATTCTTAGCACTTACTGGTGGTCTTTCATTGTTTTTGTACTTTAAGAACGTACAAATTAAGCATAGTAAATTTATAAACACTATCGCTTCCACTACTTTCGGTGTATTGCTTATTCATGCTAATAGTAATGCTATGCGTACATTCTTGTGGCAAGATACTTTACAGAATACAGCATTTTATGACTCGGCTTGGTTGCCATTGCATATGTTAATTTCAGTTGTTGGAGTATATGTGATATGTGTTGCTATTGACTATTTAAGAATAAAATTTTTAGAGAAACCTATTTTTAGTAAGTTATCTACAAAATACTCGATATTGTATAAGGAGTGTTTCGTAGAGTAATAAATATAAGTGCTATGGTAGATAATAAACAGATAACAGTTACAGCCCCTCTTCTTCCCGACCTAGAGGAGTTTAATGCCTACCTCAAAGAGATTTGGGAAAGTAAGTGGGTGACTAATAATGGTCAGTTCCACAAACAGTTGGAACATGACCTAGCAGACTATTTGGGGGTGCCATACGTTAGCCTTTTTACAAATGGTACTTTGCCATTGCTCACGGCGTTACAAGCATTGCGTGTTACCGGTGAGGTGATTACTACTCCATATAGTTTTGTTGCCACTACCCATTGTATATGGTGGAGTGGTTGTAAACCAGTTTTTGTTGATATAGACCCAGCTACCGGTAATCTTGATCCGGAGAAAATCGAGGCTGCTATCACCCCTAAGACAACAGCGATTATGCCGGTGCACGTATATGGTAAGCCTTGCGATACTAAACGTATACAGGAGATTGCCGATAAGTATGGCTTGAAGGTTATCTATGATGCAGCACACGCTTTTGGGGTTAAGGTAGATGGTGAATCTATTCTGAATGCTGGTGATATGTCAACTCTATCGTTTCACGCAACAAAGGTCTATAACACTTTGGAGGGTGGTGCAATGGTGATGCACGACGAGGCGACTAAAAAACGTATCGATTACCTTAAAAACTTCGGCTTTGCTGGCGAAACAGAGGTTATTGCACCAGGTATCAACTCCAAGGTTGACGAGGTTCGTGCAGCCTATGGTATATTGAACCTCCGACAAGTTGATGCGGCGATTGAGGCCCGTCATCAGGTAGCAATCAAGTATCGAGAGGCGTTACGCAGCATTGATGGCATCTCGTTTATGGAGGATATGCCAGGAGTGAAACATAATTACTCCTATTTCCCAGTGTTTATTGATGCAGAGAAATATGGCATGACTCGCGATGAACTCTATTTTAAGATGAAAGATGCCAATGTACTGGGACGCAGATACTTCTATCCTCTCATCAGCGAGTTCTCGACCTATCGTGGCCTTCCCTCGGCAGCCCCCGAGAACTTGCCAAACGCCCACAAAATGGCAAATAGTGTAATTTGCCTGCCGATGCACCATGAACTCTCGGCAGAGGATGTCGATAGAACCTTAGAGTTAATTATTCAGTAAAGATATGAAGCAGAAACGGTTAATGCTTCTTGGAGGTATTCGTTATCTCCTTCCCGTTATAGAAGCTGCTCATAAGCAAGGGTACTATGTTATAACAGCTGATTATTTGCCTGATAATATAGCTCATCAATACTCTGATGAATATGTGAATGTGAGTATTATTGATAAAGAGGCAGTTTTAAAGGTGGCTCGCGAGAAAGAGATAGACGGTATTATGTCTTTTGGAGTAGATCCAGGTGTAGTTTCAGCATCTTATGTTCAAGAGCAGATGGGCTTACCATCTTTTGGCCCTCACGAAAGTGTCGTTATTTTGCAAAATAAAGATAAGTTTCGTGCCTTTCTAAAAGATAATGGTTTCAATGTACCTTGGGCTTTCGGTTTTGCTTCAATGGAAGAAGCGTTAGGCTCCAAAGATAAATTTTCATATCCTCTGATTGTGAAGCCGACAGACTCAGCTGGTAGTAAAGGCTGTACAAGAGTGGATCAGGAAGAGGAGTTGCAGAGTGCAATCGAATATGCATTTCAGTTCTCAATTAGTGGCCATATTATTGTTGAAGAATTTATTGAGAAACAAGGTTGTTCTTCTGATACTGATAGTTATGCAAAAGATGGTAAACTAAGGTTTGTTAGCTTTTCTGCTCAGCGCTTTGATAATAATGCGGTTAATCCATACACTCCCGCTGCCTATTCTTGGCCTTCGACCTTTACAGACGAAGAAGAGAAATATCTCGCAAGTGAAATACAACGCTTAATCACTTTACTAAACCTCAAAACAGCGGTCTTTAATATCGAGGTAAGAGTTGGAACTAATGGGAAACCATATATTATGGAATTGACTCCGCGAGGAGGTGGCAATCGATTGTGCGAGATGTTGCGCTATGCAACGGGCGTTGATATGATTACTGCCATTACTCGTGCTATTGTAGGTGACGAACCTGAAGAGATAGAGCAGAAGCCGTATGATGGCCATTGGGCAGAAGTGATTTTACATGCAGATAACGATGGTGAATTCGTTAGTTTAGAAATATATCCTAACTTACCTGCGGAGGTTGTGGAAAAAGACCTGTGGGTAAAACCTGGTGATTTTGTTAGGGGATTTGAGGCTGCCAATGATGCAATAGGTACTTTGGTACTTAAATTTAAGACTGCTGAGGATTTAGAGAAAGCATTGGCAAATCAGCATGAATGGCTTAAAGTGATTGTTAAATAATGGATAAAGCTATTGGTGGTTATAATCAGTTAGAGTTGCGTAGTGGAGGGCATTACCATAAAGACGCCTTACGTCTAAATACTGCTCGTAACTGTTTAGAGTATATTCTTCGGGTACGTAATTACAAAAAGGTATATGTACCTTACTATACTTGTGAGGTAATTTTGGAGCCATTCAATAAGTTAGATGTTGCGTATGAGTTTTACCATATTAACGAAGAATTAAATATCAAAGATGATATTAATCTTACAGAGGGAGAGGCTATATTGTACACGAATTATTATGGTCTTAAGCAATCAAGCGTTGAGCAATTAGCTAAAAAGTACGGACCTCGTTTAATAGTGGATAATGCGCAAGCGTTTTTTGCGCCAAGAATTAACGGAATTGACACCTTTTATTCTGCAAGAAAGTTTTTTGGAGTTCCTGATGGCGCTTATTTATATATAGACGAGGAACTTACCGAGGAATTGGAACAAGATGTATCATACGACCGAATGCAGCATTTGTTGAAACGTATTGATCTCTCTGCAGAAGCAGGGTATGATGATTTTCAACAAGTAGAGCATGAACTCTGTAATCAGCCAATTAAAAGAATGTCTAAACTTACAGAGGCTATTCTCTGTTCTATAAACTATAAGAAATGTGCTCAAATAAGGCGAAACAATTATTTAGAGTTCGATAAATCTTTGTCTGATTGTAATGGTATTCATCTGGATGTGGATTCTAATGCGGTTCCATTGGCGTATCCTTATCTCGCTGATGATGTAGATTTACGTAATTGTCTAATATCTAGGAGGATCTATGTGCCAACATATTGGCCTAATGTTGAAGATTGGGCAGGCAATGATGCCCCTGAAACCTTAATGGCAAATAATATTCTACCTCTGCCTATTGATCAGAGGTGTGGTGTGGAGGACATGAATAGAATAATAAATATTATTTCGAATGGAACAAACAGTTTTGTTTAGAGTTTTTGAGGAACGTGATATAGATTTTGTATATCGATGCAAGAATGACGAGAAACTCAATTCTCAAATAGTTGGACAATGGCGACCTTTTACATATGCAGACGCTTGTAAGTGGGTGCAAGGTTGTATGGTAGATCACCAAGAATATAAGTTTTGGGCTGTATGTACAAATGATGACGAGAAGCGTATTGTTGGCTGGGTTAGTTTGTCTAACATTAATTACAAAGATCAGAGTGCTCATTTTCATGGAATCGTCATTGCAGATCCAATGTATCGCGATGGGTTTGCATGGATAGAATCATACCTTTTTATTTTAGACTATGTATTTAATAAATTGGCATTTGAATCACTAACTGGCTCGTGTTTAATTGAACATAAACACAGCACATTAATATCTCAAGCTCTCTATTTTACAGTATATGAAATAGAAAAAGAATCCATATGTAGGCATGGTAAAATGTATGATCTTGAAAAACATGTGTTAAAAAAAAATGATTATATAACTCATTACAATAATTCAGAATATGATATAATGTCTATTGTAATGAGAATGAGTAAATTAAGAAGACTGTCTAATTGTTAATAATATGAATATGGAGCTAAATGAATTTGTAGCGAATTTCGCTGAGCAGTTTGATGACACAGATCCCGCTGAAATTAAGGCTGAAACCACATTTCGTGAACTTGAAGAGTGGTCATCGCTTGTTGGTATGAGTGTTATTGCTCTCGCTAAAACAACTTATGGAAAAGCTATTACTGGAGCTGAACTTAAAACATGTCAAACTGTTGAAGATGTGTTTAATTTGATTAGCAATAAGTAGTAGTAAGGCTATGGAGCAATTTAATCCGTTTTCCCTAAACGGTAAAACAGTAATGGTGACCGGTGCTTCTTCTGGCATCGGTCGTGCCATTGCTGTTGCCTGCTCAAAAATGGGAGCACATGTAGTGTTAACTGCAAGGAATGAACAACGTTTGCAGGAGACAATGGCCCAACTCGATGGAGATGGTCATAGCTATATTGTTGCAGATTTAACAAATAGTACTCATGTTTCGAACCTGATTGATCAATGCCCAAAGTTAGATGGTGTTGTGCATAACGCAGGCGTTGGAAGTAGAGTTCTATGTAAATTTATATCAAATGATGATGTAAATAATGTAATGGCTCCCAATTTTGAGGCACCTGTAATGTTACAATCGGCATTGTTGCAAGGAGGTAAAATCAATAAGGCCTCGTCAATCGTTTTTATTGCTTCTCGTGCAGCAAATGCTCCTAGTATAGGTAATGCCATATATAGTGCGTCCAAAGGTGCAATCATTTCTTATTCTAAGTGTTTGGCCTTGGAGTTGGCTCCTCGTAAAATTAGGGTCAATTGTGTATGTCCTGCCATGGTGTGGACTGATTTGATTATTCAGGATGGCGTTACAAAAGAAGCGTTAGAAGAGGCACAACAAAGATACCCTCTGAAAAGATATGGTCAACCTGAGGATATTGCATATCTTGTTATTTATCTTTTGTCTGATGCATCCGCTTGGATGACTGGTAGTAGTCTGGATATAACGGGGGGTGGCGAAGGAACTTTAGTGTTATAATTATGAAAGCATTTATTAAAGCAATATCATACTATTTGCCTGAGCGAATAGTGACAAATGAGGAACTTGTTGCAGAGTTTCCCGAATGGAGTGTAGATAAAGTTGCAGCAAAGGTTGGGGTATATTCTCGTCATCTATCTGCACCGGATGAAACAGCCGGTGATATGGCAGAAAAGGCTGCCCGTCAGCTTTTCGAGGAGTACAATGTTGATCCAAAATCAATAGATTTTCTTATGCTCTGTACTCAGAGTCCGGATTATTTCTTGCCATCCACTGCATGTATTCTTCAAAACCGATTAGGTATTTCAACTTCGGCTGGTGCGTTTGACTATAACCTTGGGTGTAGTGGATGTGTATATGGCTTAGTAGTTGCGAAAGGATTAATAGAGAGTGGGATTGCAAAGAATGTATTAATGCTGACTGCAGAGACATATCAAAAGTATCTTCATCCTTCTGATAAGAGTAATCGCTCAATATTTGGCGATGGTGCAGCAGCATGCTTGATTTCTACTGAAGGCATAGCAGAGATAGGCAATTTCTCGTTAGGCACAGATGGTAGTGGAGCTGAGCATTTGATTGTCAAAACAGGTGCTACTCGCTGCAAACACTCAACTGGAAATGTCGCAGAAGATGCAGATGGTCATAAACGTTTTGATGATTACCTTTATATGAATGGTTCGGCAATCTTTAATTTTACTCTAGATGCTGTACCTGCAATGATGAAAGATATTTTGTTGAAGAACGAAATGGAACGTGACGATGTAGATTATTTTGTCTTTCATCAAGCGAATAAATTTATGCTCAATACCATCCGAAAAGTTTGTGTGATACCTAAGGATAAGTTCTATGTAAATTTAGAAGAGACAGGAAATACGGTTTCCTCTACAGTAATGATTGCCCTTAAGGATTGTATAGATAGAGGAACTATCTGTCCTGGAATGAGCGTAATGATAACTGGCTTCGGAGTAGGTCTTAGTTGGGGTGGTACAATTTTGAAGTTTTAGTAGTTATATAATAAACGTATTGCTCAAGTTATTTTTATATTTAATTTGATAGGTTTTAATCATATTTAGATAGTTCATCATGAGTGACACTCCAGTAGTTAGTATCTGTAGTTTAGTATATAATCATGAGCCTTATTTAAGACAGTGTCTTGATGGGTTTGTGATGCAGCAGACCAATTTTAGGTTTGAAGTTATCATTCACGATGATGCATCTACCGATGGGTCGGCAGATATAATCCGAGAATATGCAGCAAAATATCCAGACATATTTCGTCCTATATTTCAGACCGAGAATCAATGTCGCGATGGACGTGTAATGCTTTAGACCGATTGTTTGTTTCTTTGATGGTTCAGATATTGTCAGCAAACAAGTTGCTATTACGCTAGTGAGAACTTATCATTAAACACTTGATAATATCAATAATTGATGTATTACATATTATAGAAATAAAATACCATGTCCATGCCATATGCTCCCATAGTAATAATTACGCTTTATAGATATAAACATCTAAAATTGTGTTTGTCATCATTAATTCAATGCACGGGGTTTGAACGGAGTGATGTGTATATTGTAGTTGACTATCCAATTAAGGAAGAACATCGAGAGGGATATAACCAGATCTGTGATTATATCGCTCAACTTTGTGAAGAATATAAGAATATTACCATAATTAAACGACAGAACAATTATGGCCCAATAATGAACTTATCGGATGCCTATAACTGCTATATTAAGCCTCATTATCAAGCCTGGATCTTTAGTGAAGATGATAATGTATTCTCGCAAAATTTTTTGGAATTTATTAATTATCATCTGGCTAAATATGAGACTGATGATACAATCCATGCTGTTTGTGGTTATAATTATCCTATTTATGACAATCAAGAAGATGTAATATATAAATCATATATGTATTCTCCGTGGGGAGTTGGCTTTTGGGTACGCAAAGGATACGATGTTACCATAGATGAGCTGTATACGTATATGAAAAGTATAAAAAAAGCATTCTCAATATTTAAACAGTCCAAATATCTGTTTCATATGAATACTGCGATGCTTTATTCGCATGTGTTCTATGGAGACTCGGTACTTAGAACTCGTCTTTTGTTAAATCAGCAGTCTTGTATATTCCCCTTAATAAGTAAGGTACGCAATATTGGTTTTGATAATACTGGTATTAATTGTCAGAGTGATGGAGGCGTACATCAGTCGCAAGTTATTGATACCAATATTACGTATAAAGAACCTGCTGAGGATAAAAACATTATTAGGTCAGCTCAGTATAAGAGTTATTTCAGAATACCAATTAGTACAATTATGAAAAGTGTTATTAAATACATCTTATGGAGAGTACGAGTATAGTCAATAATCTTTTTTTAGATATATATGGTATTTAGAAAAATAGATATTAATAGTGGACTCTTAGCAATGTTTCTGTCGACAACATGCTTAGCCTCCATTATGGATGCTATAATAAGTATACCATATGCATCTGTCTTTATGGCGTTGATAATTGCAGTTGTTTTGATCGCTGTTAATTATCGCAGTTTTTTGTTTACACGTAGTAGTATAATAGCGTATCTGTGTGTATTAAGTGTATTACTCATTTCACTAGTATTAAATAATTGGAATACTTTTGGAGTGAGATATACTCTCTTTTTCATAGTATTTGGAACTACGGCTTTACTATTGACTGGTGTTAAGGTTAATTATAAGACTGCTTTTTTGATATGGGTTTGCATTAGTATATTATATCTTATCCAAGAGTTGTTCTTACCAGGGATTGATGCTTTGAAGCAAAGTGATATGGGCGTAGAGCAAATGGGTTTGGCTTATAGTTTTGTTCCTTCAGCTCTGTTAGGTGGATCATTTCTCGTATCATCAAAGTTGCGCAGGAGTTGTAAGGTGAGTTATATAATTATAGGTGTTGTTTTGTTAATAGGTGCTAGTTATATAATATTGTTTAGAACTGTTACGAGGGGTGCTATTTTATCAGTGTTATTAGGATTCTTCTTGCTTTCTTGGGTTGTTAGTGGCAAGCAAAGAAGGAATTGGATAATTAGTATCTTACTTTGTGTAGGGTTATTAGTATATTTAAATATTGATAGCATATTGGATGGATTTATTGCTATGTTCCAAAATAGTGAGATTGGTGCCTTAAAAAAAATGGTTTCATTTATGGGTAGTGATAATGTCTCAAATGGACGAGATTTATTATATGCTAATGCCATAACGTATATTAAAGAGCGGCCTATTCTAGGCCATGGAGTTGGCTATTTTGAATCTCATAACGGAATATATGTTCATCAATTATTATTGCAACTTATGTGTGAGGTGGGAGTTGTTGGCATGATTCTTTTTTTAGTACCGTTTACCAGATTATTTCATCGTATATTGAACACTAAGTATGCTCTTTTTCAAAGTTATACTTACGTAATAGCATTATCATCAACTTTTGTCATGTTGTTGTTCTCTAATGCCCACTGGTTGTTGCCGACATTCTGGTATTTGTATTTTGTATCCTTAAATAGTTATGATTAATTATAGTATAATAATCCCACATTATAATTCTATTGTTTCATTACGAAGGCTTTTGAAAAGCATTCCTATAAGGAACGATATAGAGGTAATAATTATTGACAATTCACCAATTCCAATTGGAATCGATGATATAGGCGTAGAAGGGAGATATATATTGTTATATTCAGATCATAATAGATATGCAGGGGGAGCCAGAAATGTGGGGCTAGATAAGGCAAAAGGAGAATGGTTGATATTTGCGGATGCAGATGATTTTTTTCAAAACAATGCATTCTCGGTGTTTGATGAGTATTGCACCTCTAATGCGGATTTGATATACTTTAAGGTGGCTTCGGTGTATGATGACACACTCGAACCTGCTGAACGTCATAAAGAATGGAATTTAATTATCGATAAGTATAACAAGAAGGAGGCTAGCGAGATAGCTACAAAATTACAATATGTAGTTCCCTGGGGAAAAATGATAAGGAGAGCATTGGTGGTTGAGAATGCAATTAAATTTGACGAAGTTGTGGCGGCCAATGATGTTATGTTCTCTACTATTTGTGCTTGTCGTTCAAAGAGATTTGTTGTTGATAATAGGCAGGTTTATGTAGTTACAATAACCTACGGGAGTCTTGCAAATAGGCGTGATACTGAAGTTATCGAATCGCGTTTTAGAGTGGCCTTACGACGTAATTCTTTCTTGAGAAAGGAGGGGCTCACTCGTTATCAAGGCTCTGTAATGTATTTCCTTTACCAAGCACTTCGAAAGGATGTATGTCTATTTGTACGCTTTATATTTCTGACAATTAAGTATAAGCAAAATATTTTTATTGGTGCATCAAATTGGTTGAGAACATTTCTCAAAACAAGAAGAGCCGAGAAACGAACAAAACAATATCTCACAGAATAAAATAAACGTTAATGATGACCGTAAGTGTTATTGTCCCAGTTTATAATGCAGAACGATATATTGAAGAGTGTGTGAATAGTATATTACGCCAGTCAATTACTACTCTTGATGTTATTTTGATAGATGACGGTTCAACTGATGATTCCTTAAAGATTTGCAAATCTTTTTGTGTCGATCCGAGAGTACGAGTTGTATCACAAGATAATCAGGGTGTGTCCGCTGCACGTAATATTGGTATAGAGAACTCATGTGGAGAGTTAATGATGTTTGTCGATGCGGATGATGTTTTGCCAGATAATGCAGTTGAAACTCTCTTGGGTGCTATGACACAAAATGCTACCGATTTGGTGGTGGGACAGCATATAAGGCTGTATGGAGCTAAACGACAGAAATCTTTGCCTAGGCTAATGCCAGGCATACATAGGTGCGATGAACTATTGTGTAGAATTGTTGATGATGGTACTTTAACAGGCATCCTACTTGGTAGTGCATGTGGCGTTATTTATAAAGCTAACATTATTAAACAATGCGATATTCGATTCAAGCCTATTAAGTATAATGAGGACGGCTTATTCAATATAGAATACATGTTGAAATCTAGCTCTTTGTATGTTATTCATGATTATGTGTATTGTTATAGACAGACTAATACCGGTTCTGCCTCTCGTAGAAGTATGAGTGATCCATTTAATGAAGTCATTAAGACAGAATTATTGAATCTTGATTGGGATACAACTAGATATGATTTAGATAAACAATTATTATTGCGAGAAGTAACGTACACCCTTCAAGCCATATTAGTATTTTTACCTCGTATGAATTTTAGGGAAGGTGCTAGTTATCTTTGTGAAGTTCTTAATGCTGACACCTTTAGAGAAGGACTAAGATGTGTCAACTATAATAGATTGGCAACACATAAAAAGATTATGTATTTGTTGATGCGCTATAAATTGTATCCCATCATATTTATATGTGTTAAGTATATAATGCCTTGTATTCGTAGAGTATAGATCAACTCTGTGCGTGGCGATGAATTTGTTTGTATTATAAGTTGATGTTATGCGTATTTTTCATGTAATTACTTTGTCTTCATTAGGAGGAGCCCAATCTGTTGTGGTGAATTTAGCCAATGAGCAGGTTAAGAGTAATGAGGTTTTTGTTGTGTCGTCAGCGAGTGGAGAGGCTTGGCAGGCATTAGACTCACGAGTAAATGTTATAAAGATTAAGTCTCTGTATAGGGAGATATCATTAAAAGATATTTGTGTTCTTTTTAGACTTATATGGTTAAGAATTAAATATAGACCAGACGTAGTCCATTTGCACTCGTCAAAGATGGGGGCACTTGGACGAATAGCGTTTAGACCTAAAAAAACTCTGTATACAGTGCATGGTTTTGATACAATACGAGTTGCTAATCGTAAATTCTTGAAAATAGAGCAAGTGTTACAGAAAAGATGTGCCAAGGTCGTAGGAGTGTCTCAATATGATATACGAATGATGAATTCGGAGGGAATTAATAGAAATTTATCATATGTTTATAATGGCATAAAGGACCTGCGAGTGCCCCAAGCTAATGCTGTCAATGCGCAGTCCCGGCAGATTCTGCGTGAGATTAGAAAAACGCATAATAGAATTGTTGCATGTATTGCCCGTGATGATAAACCTAAACGAGTAGACCTATTTCTGTCAGTTGCTGCTAAGAATCCCGAAATCGCCTTTGTTTGGATTGGTAATAAGGCCACATACGAAACCACTAATAATGTATTTATGTTAGGTACCGTTTCTTTGGCATCACAGTTATTGTCAGATGTTGACCTTTTTGTTCTGATGTCTGATTACGAGGGGCTCCCTATGTCAATAATTGAAGCCCTATCTGCAGGTAAGCCAGTTGTCGCATCGAATGTAGGAGGCATATCGGAGCTGCTTGATGGTACAAATGGTTATGCTGTTGAGAATGATCCGGAAATTATGTCTGAGAAAATACAATATATTCTAGCTGACGAAGCCCGTTATCAGGCTATGGCAGTTAGTGCAAGAAAGACATATGAAGATAAATTTACCGTAGAACATATGGTAAATGCATATCAAACAATCTACGATTCAATTACTAATAGATAACCCATTATGAATATAACATTAATTGGAGCCTCGGGGTTTGTGGGGACACGACTGCTGGGGTTATTAAGCGAGAATCAAGAACAATATACTCTGCGCAATATTGACAAACAGCAGAGTCATTTCTTCCCTCAGGTGACTGAGATAGGTGATGTGCGCGATGTTGATACCATCAAAGAAAAGTTGCACGACACAGATGTTGTTGTATTGTTGGCAGCAGAGCATCGTGATGATGTTACTCCTACTACTCTCTACTACGATGTCAATGTAGGTGGTATGCGTAATGTATTGCAGGCTATGGAGGCCAATGGTATTAAGCGACTTGTATTTACATCCTCAGTTGCAGTGTATGGTCTTAATAAGGAGAATCCCAATGAGGATCACCCTAAGGATCCGTTCAACCACTACGGTAAGAGTAAATGGGAGGCAGAACAAGTATTGCAGGAGTGGTACAAGGATCATCCCGATTGGAATATCAACATCTTACGTCCAACTGTAATTTTCGGCGAGCGAAACCGAGGTAATGTGTATAACTTATTGAAGCAGATATCCAGCGGTAAGTTCCTTATGGTTGGCAAGGGCGAGAATAAGAAATCGATGGCATATGTTGGTAATATAGTGGCTTTCATTAAGTTCCTTATAGACACAAAATGTGAGGGTTACAATGTATTCAACTACATAGATAAGCCTGACTTTAATATGAACGAACTTATTGCCCATGTCAGCAAGGTACTCAATAAGCATATTCCTTCCACTCACTTTCCCTATTGGTTGGGCATGCTTGGTGGTAAGTGTTTCGATTTGTTGGCTTGGGTCACCGGTAAGAAATTGGCTATTAGCTCAGTGCGCGTGAAGAAATTCTGTGCTACCACTGAATTTGATGCTACAAAGGCTCATAGTTGTGGATTTGTGCCGCCTTATACATTAGGTGATGGCTTGGCGCGCACATTGACTTTTGAGTTTATTAATCCTCCTAAGGATGGTATTACTTTTAAGAGTGAGTAATAACTAAGATGCCTGCCCTTGCTGAACATATCTTCTCTCTCCTCCGTGGCGAGGGTGTAAGCGTGAGTGCAAACGCAAGTGCGCAAGAGGCGTTGTCGGCTATGACTCCTGCTCAGTGGGAGGAGTTGATGCAGATGGCGGTGGCGCACAATGTGGTGGCGATTGTTTATGAGGCTATTGAGCAGTTGCCGGCCGAGCAGCAGCCACCACGTCAGGTGATTCTCAAATTTGCGGTGATGGCTGATAGTAGTGTGCAGCGATTTCGTCAGCGTTCGGAGGTGATTGGTGAGTTGCTCGATATGTATGCCTCAGCCGGTATTCCCACGATGATTGTCAAGGGCATATCTATTGCTCGTTTTTACCCCAATCCCGAGTTGCGCACGTTCAGCGATGTAGATACCTACCACTTTGGCCAAATCAAGGAGGCCGATGCCCTTGCTGCTGAGCGACTTGGCATCACTCCCGATGACGATGTGCATCACCACACCAAGTGGGTCTATAAAGGTGTCTTGGTCGAGAATCACTACGATTTTGTCAATACCAAGTCCCACCTCTCCAATCGCGATTTTGAGCAACTGCTCAAAGCTGAGGCTGAGAATGCTATTGAGTCCGAGTGGCAGGGCCACAAGGTGATGTTTGCCTCGCCGCGCTTCAATGCGCTCTTCTTGATGCGTCACATGGCGGGCCACTATGCTGCCGAGCGTGTTAGTCTGCGCCATCTGCTCGACTGGAAGGTGTTCGTCGAAAAGTGTGGCTCGGAGGTCGATTGGGCCGAGGTTTATGCTATCTTCGACAGGTTTAAGATGCGCCCGTTTGTCGATGCAGTGCGTGGCATACTTGTTGATTACTATGGTCTTGCGCCCGAATTGTTGCCTGCCCCTCAGCGGGAGGATAAGGCCCTCGAAGAGCGTATTGTGAACGATATTCTCTACTCCGAATTCTCTGTCAAGTGCCCCAAGAAGGGTGCTGTTTCTATTGTCTGGTGGAAGATACGCCGCTTTTGGGCTAATCGCTGGAAACACCGCTTGGTCTATCGCGAGAGCTGGTTGCACTCCTTCTTGCAGATGACCTATTCGCATTTGTTAAAACCGAAAACAATTACTAATGTCCGCTAAACCACTTATTCTTGTTGCGGGTGGGGCGGGGTATATTGGCTCGCACGTCACTGTGGAGCTCGTTGAGGCGGGCTATGAGGTGCTGGTTGCCGACAACTTCTCCAACTGCGACCGCACCTGCTACAATGGTGTGCAGCAGATAGTTGGCCGCGAGGTGCCCCTCGTGGAGATCGATTTCTGCGACCGCGAGGCCACTGACCATCTCTTCTCCACCTATCCCATTGCTGCTGTGATCCATTTTGCGGCCTTCAAGGCTGTTGGCGAGTCTGTCACCGAGCCGCTCAAATACTATCGCAACAACCTCCTCTCGCTGCTCAATGTTGTCGAGTCGGCCGAGCGCCACGGTTGCCGCAATGTCCTCTTCTCTTCGTCGGCCACTGTCTATGGAGAGGCTGAGGTTCAGCCCGTTACGGAGCAGTCGCCACGCCTGCCTGCCACCTCGGCATACGGACAGACCAAGCAGATGTCGGAGGATATCCTGCGCGATGTGGTGGCCTCGAAGGGCCTCGTGCGCGGCATTGCCCTGCGCTATTTCAACCCCATCGGTGCTCACCCCTCGGCACTCATTGGCGAACTGCCACGCGGTGTGCCCAATAACCTTGTCCCATATATTACCCAGACTGCCATTGGTAAACGCCAACAGCTCAGCATCTTCGGTGGCGACTATCCCACTCCCGACGGTACCTGCCTGAGGGACTTTATCGATGTTGTTGACCTGGCACGTGCCCACGTCGCTGCGGTGACTCGTATGGTGGAGGATAAGATGGAGGCACCATACGAGATTTTCAATGTCGGCACGGGTACGCCGGTGTCGGTTATGCAACTTGTTGAAGCATTTGAGAGGGTTAATGGGCTGAAACTCAACTATAAGGTCGTTGACCGCCGTCCTGGCGATATTGTTGCTATCTGGGCCGATACCTCGCTTGCCGAACAGAAATTGGGCTGGAAGGCCACCCGCACCCTCGACGAAACCCTTGCCTCGGCTTGGGCTTGGGAGCGCCACCTGGCCGAGAAGAAATAGCCACTACACCATCTACCAAATAGAGTGGGGCAGACCTCTTGTGGGTTTGCCCCACTCTCTTTTTGGTAGGACATAGTTTGCATTATTGAAGTTTTTTGTTATTTTTGTAAATAACCATTAAAAATATATTGTTATGAAGAAGAATCTATTTTATCTGTTAGGCGCTGCTATTGCGATGATGTTGATTGCCACTTCTTGCAACAAGAAGCAGGCACTCGAAGACCAAGTTGTCGGTAAATGGGAGAGTACCAGCATTACCCTGAAAGAGTATGTCGATGGAGAGTTAATGTTGGAAACCACAATACCAGGTAATACCATTGCCTACAAATTTACATTCAATGCCAATGGAACAGGGCAAATTGGTGTAGCAATGGACGGTGAAGAGGATTCCGAATCGATTACTTGGTATGTTGATGAAGAAGAGTTGATACTCAGTACCGGTGCCTATGATGAGCCTATTGTGCTCGATGTTCTATCTATCGGTCGTTCGGATATGGAGTTACGCCAGGTCAATGATTATAGCGATCAAGGTATTGACCAATCCGAAGAGATGCTGATTAAATTGAAGAGGTTGTAGTCTTAGGCCGATTTTACCTAATGTAAAATGGGTCGCGAGTTCGATTTCACCACAACATAAAAACAAAAAAGGAAACCGTTAAGGTTTCCTTTTTGTTTTTGCGGTATGGACGAGACTCGAACTCGCGACCCCCTGCGTGACAGGCAGGTATTCTAACCAGCTGAACTACCACACCGTGCTTATTTTTTCAGCGTCACAAAGGTAAGAATAATTCTTAATTCTGCAAAACTTTTGCCAAAAAAAACGCATTTTTTTTAATAAAAAATTACTCTTCGGCCTCCTCCTCGGCTGTCGGCTCCTCCGAGCGTTGAGGCTCGGCAGTGAAGATAGAGAAGTTGACGCTACCATAACTTCTTGTTTGCCAAAAGTTTGGGTGCTCCTCGAAGCGTTTACGGTCCGAATGCTCAAAAATGAGCAGTCCATCCTCTCTGAGCAGCCCTTTTTCGAAGACCAAGTCAATCACCTGCTCTGCGCCCTGCAAGTCGTAAGGTGCATCGGAGAAAATCACGTCAAACTGTTTGGCGCAACTCTTCAAATAGAGAAACACGTTAGCCTTCAAGGCGTGCAGCTGCCCGAAGCCCAACTGCTCGGCAGTCTTGCGGATAAAGGCGTGGTGCACCGCATTAATCTCCACCGAGGTGACATTTCGCGCACCGCGTGAGCAGAACTCATAGCTGATAGAGCCCGTACCCGAGAAGAGGTCGAGCACATCTATCTCCTCCCAATCGACCAGATTGCCCAAGACGTTAAACAGATTCTCCTTTGCAAAATCTGTGGTGGGCCTTGCTCGCAGGTTCTTCGGGGGGACTATTGTACGTCCTCTATATTTGCCGCTGACTATTCGCATATCTCTTATATATAATATAGGTATAACTATTCCAACACCGTCTTGCCGAAGTAACGTTTCACCTCCTTGCGCAACTCGGCGGCTTGTCGGCCGCTCAGCCAGACTCTGCCACCCTCCAAGGGATACTCCTCTTTCACCGTAGCCAGCGAGTAGAGCAGGTCGGCAGGGGTGGGGCAGTGGAGTGCCGCAGCGTAGAGCATAGCACCCTCGCGTGATGCCACAACGTAGAGGTGACGCTTGGTGAGGATAAGTGTGTAGCCCGTGCGCTTCTGGCCTGTGGTGCGCTCGGCGGCAGCCACAAGTGGCGAAGTGTAACGCAGAGCCAGGCCACCGTGGCGCTTGGTGATGCGCTCGATGGCGACAGTGGGTAGCAACGCAGCAAGTCGCCACGCTCCGGCTGCCGACTCCACAATCTGCATCTCGTCGCCCTTGGCTACGCCACACATAGCAAATGCCTCCTCGGCACTTGGACCCTCGGTAGCGGGCAATAGCATCTGCTGCGGAGTGTCGATACTGACCTCCACGATAGACTCACCGCCCTCGGTGAGTGTTGCCTCTGTCAGAGAAAAAGATTGTCCATCCGACCCTTGTCGAATGGACAATCCGTATCTGATATTGGCAACTTGATTACTCCCAGTTACCTGCATCGTTAGTAGCCTGATACATATCACCAACCTTTACGCCGGGGTAACGGTTGAGGTTCTTCTCAGAGTCAATCAGGTTAACCAACTCCTGGTGCGAGAGGTCAGCCATAAAGGTCTTGTAAGGAGCCTTGCACTCGAATACGGGAACGACAACCTTCGACTCGGTGGTCAACTCGCCAGCATCCATAATAAACTCTGCGCCATTACCGTAGGGGATAAGCTTGAACTGCTTAACATCCTCGGGAGTTACCTTCTTGGTACCGAAGATAGTGTCGATTACGTTCATAGTGATAATCTCCACGTTCTTCAAACCCTTCTTCTTCAACTCTGCCATTGCAGCCGAGTCATCCTCCGATACAAGGCGCTTCTCATAGTCGATAGTACCGTTGAGTACGAAATCGATCAGAGTGTCCATACTGGGAGTGTAGCGCTGGTGTACCTGCTTGTAGGCACGCTGAGCGGTACGGATGTCTTTGATACGGTCAACAACAGCCTCCTTGCGGACGGTGAGCTCCTTGTTGAAGGTAGTGGTAGAGGTAACCTGATTGTAAATCACATAGGCCAGACCGATGATTACGAGGCCCAAAACAATTTGTAAAACCTTTTTCATTTCTATTAATAATTTTATTAAGTTTGTATTCAATTCAACGCGCTAACCACACTAAACCAAGTCGGCAAATGATTAACGACCATATCAAGTCCCAAATTTACAGCAAATTTTCTTTTACTCCAACAAATGGACAAAATAAAATTATAGAAAATTTAGCAAATTGGATTTCCGAGCCCGATTTTGACACCATTTTCATACTAAATGGCTATGCAGGTACCGGAAAAACCACCTTGATATCGGCATTTGCCCACACACTCGCCGAGTTGCGCATCAAACCGATACTGCTTGCACCGACCGGTCGTGCCGCCAAGGTTATAGCCCAAATGACGGGTATGCCGGCCCACACAATCCACAAAAGAATCTACCGTCAGAAGTCACTCGCCGATGCCGAGGCGCGCTTCTCGCTCAACTTTAACAAGGAGAAAGATGCGGTCTTCATCATCGACGAGGCCTCGATGATTGCCGACTACTCGATAGATGGCTCAATCTTCGGTAGTGGCTCTCTGCTCGACGACCTCTTTGAGTATGTGCGCAGTGGTGAGCGATGCCGAATAATGTTTGTGGGCGATGCTGCTCAGCTCCCACCCGTGGGTCACGAGCTGAGCCCTGCGCTCAACCCCGAGCGTATGAAGGCTTTCGGGCAGGTGATTTACGAAACCCTCGACGAGGTGGTGCGCCAGCAGATGGACTCGGGTATTCTCTTCAACGCTACTATGGTGCGCTGTATGCTCGATGCGGGTATCTACGAGATACCGCTCTTCGACACCTCTTTCCCCGATTTCAAGGCCATCAGTGGTGCCGAGGTGTTGGAGAAGGTGGAGGAGTGCTACTCCCGCTATGGGCGTGACGATGTGATAGTTATCACTCGCTCCAATAAGCGTGCTAACCGTTTCAATGAGGGTATCCGACGTATCAACCTATGTGCCGAGGAGGAGATTGAGTCGGGCGATATGCTGATGGTCGTGAAGAACAACTACCACTTCACCGAGCGCGAGGAGGATTGCAAAATCGACTTTGTGGCCAATGGCGACACTGCACGCCTGATGCGTATCCGTCGCTACTACGACCTCTATGGCTTCCGCTTTGCCGATGCTGTGTTGCGCTTTGCCGACTACGACGACTATGAACTCGACTGCAAAATCCTGCTCGACACCCTCTCTTCGGAGGCACCTGCGCTGACCGTTGAACAGAACAAGACGCTCTTCTCGGCCATCGAGGAGGACTACGCCGAGGTGACAAACAGGCGTGAACGCTATAAGAAGATTCGCGAAGATGCCTTCTACAACGCTATGCAGGTTAAGTTTGGCTATGCTGTCACCTGCCACAAGGCACAGGGTGGACAGTGGAGTGCGGTCTTTGTGGATAAGATGCTCTTTGGCGACGAGGAGATTTCGCGCGACCTTTTGCGTTGGCTCTACACCGCCATCACCCGCGCCACCGAGCGACTCTATCTGGTCAACTTCGACGACCGCTTCTTGGCCGAGCCTGCGGAGGAGTAGATATTGCTACTACAATATAACAAGAAAGGCTGTCCCTCAATGTGGAACAGCCTTTTCTTATTGGCGTAATATAGTAATTACTCAGCCTTACCTGCGCTACCCAGAACGTTCTCGCACTTGTGCATATAGAGCTTCTTCAACTCGTCACGAGCGGGACCCAGATATTTGCGGGGATCGAACTCGGCAGGATTCTCAACGAAAATCTTGCGAACAGCAGCGGTCATAGCCAGACGACCGTCGGAGTCGATGTTGATCTTGCAAACTGCGCTTGCAGCAGCCTTGCGCAACTGCTCCTCGGGAATACCTACTGCATCCTTCAAAGCGCCACCGTGGGTGTTGATGATCTTAACATACTCCTGAGGTACGCTCGACGAACCGTGGAGTACGATGGGGAAACCGGGGAGCTGCTTCTCGATCTCCTCGAGGATGTCGAAACGCAACTCGGGGGGAACGAGGATACCATCAGCATTGCGGGTGCACTGCTCGGGTTTGAACTTGTTAGCACCGTGCGAAGTACCAATCGAGATAGCCAACGAGTCAACGCCGGTCTTGGTAACGAAGTCAACAACCTCCTCGGGACGGGTGTAGTGAGCAACCTCCGACGAAACCTCGTCCTCAACGCCTGCCAATACACCGAGCTCGCCCTCAACAGTTACGTCGAACTGGTGAGCGTACTCAACAACCTGCTTGGTCAGAGCCACGTTCTCCTCGTAGGGGAGGTGGCTACCGTCGATCATAACCGACGAGAAGCCCATATCGATACAGCTCTTGCAAAGCTCGAACGAGTTACCGTGGTCGAGGTGCAGAACGATAGGAATGTTCTTGCCCAACTCCTTTGCATACTCAACAGCACCCTGAGCCATATAGCGGAGGAGGGTCTGGTTAGCATACTTACGAGCACCGCTCGATACCTGCAAGATAACGGGCGACGAGCACTCAACGCAAGCCGAGATGATAGCCTGCATCTGCTCCATATTGTTGAAGTTAAATGCGGGGATAGCGTAGCCACCCTCAATTGCTTTTGCGAACATCTCACGGGTGTTCACAAGACCTAAATCTTTGTAAGATACCATAACTTTTGGTTGTGTTTATTGTGTTAAACTTTAAGTGTTTCAGTCGTTTATCCTGTTTTGCGCAAATACTATGCAACAAAAATCTCACAAAAATACACATTTCTTTGGACATTATCTACTTTTAGTGGCGGAAAAAAGCACTTCGAGGTGCTTTTTTTATGCTTTGTTGGTGTGGCACTTTGGTAGAAAATATGTACCTTTGTTGTTTGGATAGAATATCCGAAGCACAAGAGAGAGAACAAACAATATAATAACACAAAAAAACGAAAGAAAATGGCTGAATTTATCTATCAGGAGCCCTTCCCACTGGGCGAAGATACTACCGAGTATCGCCTGCTTACCAAAGAGTATGTGAAAGAGATTGAGTGCGACGGTCGCAAAATCCTCAAAGTAGAGCGCGAGGGTCTGGAACTCCTTGCCCGTGAGGCATTTACCGACGTATCGTTCTACTTGCGTGCATCGCACTTGCAGAAACTTGCCGATATCCTTGCCGACCCCGAGGCAAGCGACAACGATAAGTTTGTGGCATACACTATGTTGCGCAACCAGGTGACAGCAGCCGAGGGTCAGCTCCCCACCTGTCAGGACACCGGTACCGCTATCGCAATCGGTAAGAAAGGCGAAGACGTATATACCGGCATCGACGACGCTGAGGCCATCACCCGTGGTGTTTACGAGACCTATCGCGACCGTAACCTCCGCTACTCGCAGGTTGTACCCTTCACTATGACCGACGAGAAGAATAGTGGCACCAACCTCCCCGCACAGATTGACCTCTACGCTACTCAGGGTAACGAGTACAAGTTCCTCTTCATCACCAAGGGTGGCGGTTCGGCAAATAAGACCTTCCTCTATCAGCAGACCAAGGCTCTGCTCAACGAGGAGTCGCTCACCAAGTTCATCAAGGAGAAGATTAAGGATCTCGGTACTTCGGCTTGTCCTCCCTACCACTTGGCACTCGTAGTTGGTGGTACTTCGGCTGAGGCTAACCTCGCAGCAGTGAAGAAGGCTTCGGCTGGTTACTTCGACTCGCTGCCCACCAGCGGTAACGAGGGTGGTCGTGCCTTCCGCGACTTGGAGTGGGAGGAGAAGGTGCTGAAAATCTGCCGCGAGAGTGGTGTAGGTGCTCAGTTTGGTGGTAAGTACCTCGTTCACGACGTGAGAGTTATCCGTATGCCTCGCCACGCTGCATCGTGCCCCGTAGGTATCGGTGTAAGCTGCTCGGCCGACCGTAACATCAAGGCGAAGATTACCCGCGACGGTATCTTCTTGGAGCAGTTGGAGAAGAATCCCGCTCGTTTCCTCCCCGCCGATGCTCCCTGTATGAAACCCGCAGTGGAGATCGACCTCGACGAGGGTATGGACAAGGTGCTCGAAACCCTCTCGAAGTACCCCATCAAGACCCGTCTGAACGTGAAGGGTACTCTGATTGTGGCACGCGACATCGCTCACGCAAAGATTAAAGAGATTCTCGATAGCGGCAAGCCTATGCCCGACTACTTCAAGAATCACCCCGTATATTATGCAGGTCCCGCCAAGACTCCCGCAGGTATGGCATCGGGTAGCTTCGGCCCCACCACCGCAGGTCGTATGGACCCCTACGTTGACCTCTTCCAGAGCAAGGGTGGCTCGATGGTGATGGTGGCTAAGGGTAACCGCTCGCAGGAGGTGACCGATGCTTGCCAGAAGCACGGTGGTTTCTACCTCGGCTCGATTGGTGGACCCGCTGCTATCTTGGCTAAGGAGAGTATCAAGACCGTTGAGGTTGTTGACTTCCCCGAGCTTGGTATGGAGGCAGTGCGCAAAATCTATGTGGAGAACTTCCCCGCCTTTATCATTGTTGACGATAAGGGTAATGACTTCTTCGCAGACTTCAAACACTAAGAAGCGTCTATAAAAGCGAATTTCTGCGTTACTCTCGACTCGGCGATGCTCATTTACACAGAGTAAACTCCGCTCGCCTCCTCTTCGAAAGCCTTGAAATTCATCTTTTATAGCCACTCCTAAAAGGAATAATAAAGGTTGTCGCCGCGGTTTCCTGCAAGGGAATCCGCGGTTAGACAATTTTAGAACGTTTGTTTCGTTACTATTTAGAGATTGTATTCTGCCCGTGCAGAGGCTCTCTCGTCGGACTAAACAATTTGTTATGAAGCGACTGATTACACTACTTTTTACACTATTTCTCACGTTGACCCTCTCGGGTCAGGCTGTTGAGTTTACCGTCGATGGACCAAGCGTGGTGACCGTTGGTGAGGTATTCCGAGTGGAGTTCTCGCTCAACGAGAAGGCCGACTCCTTCACCCCTCCCACCTTCGAGGGCTTCACCGTATTGGCAGGTCCTTCGACCTCGACCTACTCGCAGCGCAGTATTATTAACGGTCAGATAACCTCCTCGACCACATACGGTTACACCTATGTATTGCAGTGCTCCGAGGCGGGTATCCACACCATTGGCCCAGCCGAAGCCGAGGCAGGTAAGCAGACGGTGCGTACTCGCCCGTTCAGCATAGAGGCTGTCGCCGACCAGCAGAGCCCCGCAACCCCGCAGGGAGGTGGCTCTCCGCAGCAAGGCTCTCCGCAGCAAGGCTCTCCGCAAGGCAGTCAGGGTGTGGTAGCCGATGGCGATGTGGTTTTGCGCTTGGTGGTCGATAGGACCGAGGTGTGGAAGGGTGAGCCCGTGCGTGCCGCCATTAAACTTTACACCCGCCAATCGTTGAGTGCTGTTGAGGGTGCTAAGTATCCGTCGTTCAACGGTTTCTGGACTCAGGAACTCAATGCCGATAACTACCAATGGCAGCGCGAGAACTACAACAATCGCGTCTATGATGCCCGTATCCTCCGCGAGTGGCTCATCTTCCCGCAGCAGTCGGGAGCGCTCGAAGTGGAGCGTACCGAGATGACCGCCATTGTCCAGATTGTGACCCGCTCGCGTAGCCAGTCGCTCTTCGACGACTTCTTCGGTGGTGGCCCATCGGTGCAGGAGATTCCCATCTCGCTTGTGGCTCCCGCGGTGAAGATTAATGTTAAGGAGTTGCCCGCAGGTGCTCCTGCCGACTTTGCTGGTGCGGTGGGTAGCTTCGATATGGCTGTCACACTGCCTACCGAGGAGATGGTGGCAAATAGTGCTGTGGACTATGTGGTGCGCATCTCGGGCGAGGGTAACCTGCCGCTTGTGCAAGCACCCAAGTTGTCGCTTCCCACGTCGTTTGAGCAGTACAACATCAAGACTACCGAGAGCCTCAATGCCACTCAGGGTGGTATCAGTGGTTATCGTCAATTTGAGTACCCGGTGATTGCCCGTGCCGAGGGCGAGTTCGACCTGCCGGCTATCACTTTCAGCTACTTCGACCCGAAGGAGGCTGCCTATAAGACCCTCTCGTCGGAGGCCCGCACCTATACCGTACTGCCCGATAATTCCTACGCTGGTGGCACTTCGCGTGGTCTGGTGAGTGGTGTCAACAAGGAGGATATCAAATTCCTCGGTCAGGATATACGCTTTATCAAAATCGGTAATGGCCACCTCCGCAAAGTTACCAATATCAATATGAGTGTCTTTACCTATCTGGCTGTGGTACTGCTGATTGTGGTCGCTGCGGTGCTCACCTACGTCTATCTGCGTCGCTATCTCCGCGAGATGCGCAACAATGCGCTGATGAAGGGCAAACGTGCCAATAAGGTGGCTTTGCAGCGCTTCCGTGCTGCCGAGCGATATATGACCGAGGGCGACCAGCGTGGCTTCTATGAGGAGATGTTGCGCGGTATGTGGGGCTATGTGAGCGACCGATTCAATATCCCCGTAGCAAACCTCACCAAGGAGAATATCCGCGAGGAACTCGACAAGCAGGGCGTGGAGCAGGCTGATATTGAGCAGTATATGACCGTCATCAGCGAGTGTGAGTATGCTCAGTATGCCCCTGCTGCGAGTGGCAAGATGCGCGAGATTTATGCTGCCGGTGTGGAGATAGTATCTAAATTCGAATCCGTAATCCATCGATAGACCTATGAATACCATCAATAGATTTCTGTTTGCTGTTGTTCTCTTTGTGTGCTCGCCTGTGTTGAGTGCGTCGCTCTCTGCCGCACCTGCTGCCGACTCGCTCTGGAATGCTGCCAATACCCTCTACGTCAATGGCGACTACAAGGGTGCGGTCGCTCTCTACGAGGATATCGTGGAGCAAGGATTGGTGAGCCCCGAGCTATTCTACAATATGGGTAACGCCTACTTCAAGGACGACCGCTTGGGCGAGTCGATTGTGGCATACCGCAAAGCACAACTGCTCAACCCCTCCGATGCCGACGTGGCCTACAACCTCGGCGTGGCAAACTCCTACGTCAAGGACCGCCTCAATGTATTGCCCGAGTTCTTCCTCACCCGCTGGGTGCGCGCTGTGGCAGGGGTATTCAGTGGCCGAGTGTGGGCTGTTTTGTCGCTCCTCTTCCTGCTGCTGACCGCTGCGGGTGTGCTCCTCTTCCTGCTGGCGCGTGCTGTTAGTCGTCGCAAGTTGGGTATGAGCGTCGCCATCGTTTCGGCTGTGCTCTTCGTAGCCTCGCTCTGCTTTATGGGTAGCGCGGTGTCGAAGATTAATAGCGGCTCCGAGGCGGTGATTATCTCCGAGTCGGCCTCGGTGAAGAGTTCTCCCGATAGGGCCAGCATCGACCTCTTTATCCTCCACGAGGGTACTGTGGTCGAGGTGGCAACCGACTTTGGCGAGTGGAACGAGATTGTCCTCTCCGACGGTAGCAAGGGTTGGATTCGTAGCGAACAGATTAAACGTGTAGCCTTCTAAGCGATGACCAGCAAACTACTCGAACAGGCTGTGGGCGAACTCTCTAAGTTGCCCGGCGTGGGTCGTCGCACTGCGTTGCGATTGGCACTCCACCTGCTCTCTCGCGAGAAGGAGGAGGTGGCTCAGTTTACCGATGCGCTGAGCCGATTTCGCAATGATATTCGCCACTGCTCCTATTGTAACAACCTCTCCGATAAGGATATATGCCCCATTTGTGCCGACCCCTCGCGCGACCGCTCTGTGGTATGCGTGGTCGAGCAGGTGGGCGATGTGATGTCTATCGAGAATACCCGCCAGTACAACGGACTCTACCACGTCTTGGGTGGCGTTATCTCGCCTATGCAGGGCATCTCGCCCTCCGACTTGAAGATTGACCTGCTCCTCGAAAATATACAACGACAGGGCATCAAAGAGGTGATTTTGGCGATTGGCACCACCGTTGAGGGCGAAACCACACTCTTCTATATCTCGCGCCGCTTGGAGCAGTTCCCCGACGTGAAGGTCACCACCATCGCGCGTGGCATTGGCTTCGGCGACGAGATTGAGTATGCAGATGAGTTGACCATAGCCCACGCTATATCCAATCGCACACTGATATCTAGGTAGAAGCACCAATGAAAAGGTAGATACCCTACTCTTTCTAATGACCACCTCGACACCTGCGTTCCCCATTGTCGTTCAGCGTTCAGCGTTCACTCTCTAAGTGGTGAACGCTACTGAACGGTCTTAAAACACTGATATTCCAATAGTTAAGCGTTCAGTGAGCGTTCAATCGGTGAACGCTACTGAACGATATTGAACGATATTGAACGCTCAGTGAACGGTAATACCGACCAATCATAGAAATTGGGTAAGTAACCATACAAAACTATCTGAGAAGATTATCAACAGAGTATCATATTGATAGTTGAAACTCAACAGAATAATATGTTAATAGTTGATTATCAAATTATTGTTTAATGATGTTGATAATCATACTCTTATAATATCTGTTACAACACAGATATATCAGTATTATACTGTTACTATGTGTTACTATTGGCTGCCTGTTATAGTCCATATTCAGCCAATATATACTATAAATATATTACCCTAAAACACTTATATTAAGGTATTTAGGGTAATATATATTATCTATATATGCTATTGCAAGTAATGCATATATTGGACTATCGGACTTATTTTCACAATTCTGCCCCCGACTGAACGCCTATCGTTCACCGAGCGTTCAGTAGCGTTCACCGATTGAACGCTCACTGAACGCTTAACTACTCGATTATCAACACATTAAGACCGTTCACTAGCGTTCACCACTTAGAGAGTGAACGCTGAACGGTGAACAACAATGCAAAATTCAACACTACAAAAACAATAGCGAGAAGAGAAATCTTCTCGCTATTATTATATAAGGTGTAAAACTCCTACTGCTGCTGCAAGTCGGCGGGAGCCTGCATCACCATACTCTTGTCGATGCGGATGCTCACGTTGTTGTCAACCTCCATCAGGATATAGCCCTCTTTCACCTCTTTAACGGTACCGTAGATGCCACCTGCCGAGATAATCTTGTCGCCACGTTTCAGACCGTCGCGGAACTTCTGCAACTCCTTCTGGCGCTTCTGCTGGGGACGAATCATAAAGAGCCACATTACACCAAAGATGAGCACCATCATAATCAGGAAACTCATATTGCTACCTGCTGCTGCGGGCTGTGTTGCCTGCAAATAATTGAAAATCATAGTCGTTAATCTATTTAGTTATTATTTTGTGTTCTCTCTTTTCCGCAAAATTAAACAATCGGAAGTGTAAAACCAAATTCTCCGCCCAATAGAACAATTAATTGCCCCTATCGGACATCGGCAGTCACCACCAATCCTATCGGACATCGGCTGTCACCACCAATCGGAGCGGCTCGTCGGAGAGCGAGGTGGTGATGTAGATGCTTTGCGAGAAGCGGCCGCCATAGCCTGCCGAGTCGAAACGTACATCGAAGGTGGCGCTGCGCTTAGCGCGTATAGGCTCCGACGAGAACTCTGCCGCCACGCAGCCACAAGTGGTGCGGGTGCCGAGTATCGCCAGCGCTGTGGTGTCGGCATTGCGGATAGCCAACTTGCGGGTGACCACCTCGCCAGCACCCACGCGACCCATATAGACGGTGTCTATCGCCTTGCCCGAAGTGAGGCGCTCAGCCGAGAGGGTGATGCCCTGAATAGTGGTGGAGGTGTGCTCGTGGTTGTGGTGTGCCTCGGAGGTGTGATTGTGGTGTGCCTCGGTGGTGTGCGCCAAATCGCGCTCTATGGCTTTGTTGGTGCGACTGCCGCAACTGCCTAATAGCAATACGACCGTTATCCCCACAACCAAAATGTGTAAAAATCTCATAGGTAGATGTTTAGAGTAGGCCGCGACCAGTCTTTACAATACGACCCTCGGCGGTGAGGTCGGCCACTGCCTTGTCGAGGATACCGTTGATGAATTGGGGCGAGCCGAGAGTGCTGTAATAGCGCGAAATCTCAATGTACTCGTCGAGGCTCACCTTGACGGGGATTGAGGGGAAACGGGTAATCTCGGTCATCGCCAGCGAGAGGAGCAGCAGGTCCATCGATGCGATGCGCTCCATATCCCAATTACGGGTATATTTTTCGAGGTAGTCGATGTTGTCGGTGTAGTCCACCACTGCGCGGGTGAAGAGGTCGGCAGCGAACTTCTCGTCGTCGCTGTTCTTGAATTGGGGGAGCAATGCCACCTTCTCGTCGCCCTCGCGGAGCGAACGCAGGGTGCGCAGCACCATAGTCAGTATGTAGTCGAGGTCATCGACCCAGAGGAGCGACATCTCTTCGAGAGTCTGCTCTACCAACTCGTTGTCCTGCACGCAGTTGATGAAGAAATCTTCGAGCATCCTCACCTCCGAGCGGAGCGATGCCTTGGGCTCGTTCATATAGTTGATGAAGAAATCCTGCTCGGTGAGCAAGTCGTAGAGGTGACGCACCACCTCGGGGTAGGCAGTCCAGCCGAGTCCTTCGCGCTCGGTCTTGTCGCATAGCTCGTCGCAACGCTCAAAGAGTGCAACAACGGTGCTGTCAACAAAACGACGGTTGGGATTGAGGTCCTCGTATGTGGGGAGTCTCTTGTTCAGGCCAATCTCGATGCGCTCTCTGCCATACTCAGCAAGTGCAGGTATGAGCGACAACATCTGGAAGTAGAGTTGGTAGGCTTTGTCGATGGAGTGTGTAAGGTTTTTGGTTGCCGCAGCAATCGGGGTGTCCTCTGTTCGGAGGTGTGAATAGAGTGATTTAACAACCTTAATTCTCAAAAATCTTCGACTCAACATAATCTGAACGCTTTGTGATATTATCTATTTTCGGCGGCAAAGATAGTGTTTTTTTTCGACGCACCGCCAAAAACCCCAAACAAATTGCGTATCTTTGCCGAGAAAATTAATGGAGGGCAGTCTTTTGCTGCCGCAGTTTATGGTAGAGATTCAAGATTACGATTTAATCGTCATAGGTGGTGGTGCAGCCGGATTGATGGCAGCAGGCGTAGCCGCCAGAGAGGGAAAGCGTGTGGCGCTCCTCGAAAAGATGGAGAAGACAGGGCGCAAG
The DNA here is from genome assembly GCA_017521965.1 of Tidjanibacter sp. Taxonomy (GTDB): domain Bacteria; phylum Bacteroidota; class Bacteroidia; order Bacteroidales; family Rikenellaceae; genus Tidjanibacter. The sequence goes on from JAFXAY010000097.1 coordinate 64,894, forward strand.
GTGCGCATCAGTGGCAAGGGACGTGGCAACATAACCAACGCTCGACCTGCCGAGGAGTTCGCCTCCAAGATTCGTTCGGGCGCAGAGTTCTTCCAGCCCGCATTTGCCGAACTGAACAACCACCGCACAATCCGTTTCTTCGAGCGTATCGGTGTCCGTATGGTCATCGAGCAGGGCAACCGCGTATTCCCCAAGAGCGGTAAGGCGTGGGACGTGGCGCAGGCTCTGGTCGATTGGTGTCGCGACAAGGGCGTAGAGGTCATCTGCGACTGTCGTGTGGAGCATATCACCGTCTTGGGCGGTAAGGTGCGTGGCGTGCAGTTTCGCAATGCCCGAGGCTTTATCCGCAAGATTGAGGCACCCGCTGTGGTGCTTGCCACGGGTGGTGCATCGTACCCCGCAACAGGCTCAACGGGTGATGGCTACGAACTCGCTCACCGCTTGGGTCACACCATAGTCCCCGTGCGTCCCGCACTTGTCCCGCTGGTCACCTCGCACCCCGAGGCACGTTTTATGAGTGGTCTGCTGCTCCGCAACATCGGCGCTCAGTTGTTGGTCGATGGCGAGGTGGTGCAGGAGGAGTTTGGCGAGTTCTCGTTCTCACCTCACCGCATAGATGGTGCTGTGGTGCTACGTATGAGCCGACGTGCGGTCGATGCACTGATTGACGAAAAGGAGGTACGCATCCGGCTCGACCTCAAACCAGCACTCGACGAGGCGACAATCACCGCTCGCTTGGAGCGCGAGATGGCCGAGGCGGAGGAGGAACTCACAATAGGTGAACTGCTGCGTAAGGTGTTGCCCAGAGAGTTGGTTGTCCCCGTTGCCAAGTCGGCAGGGCTGATTGCCAAGCACTCCTCGCGTGAGTTGCAGGGCGAGAAGATGGAGCGAGTGGTGGCAGCCTTGAAGTGCTTCGAACTCCCCATCACCGACTACCGTCCCTTTGAGGAGGCGATTGTTACCGCAGGTGGCGTGTCACTCGACGAGATTTGGCCCGACACTATGGAGTCGAAACTCGTCAGCGGACTCTACTTTGCAGGCGAGGTGATGGATATCGATGCCGATACGGGTGGCTACAACCTCCAAATGGCTTTCTCCACGGGTTATCTCGCAGGTCAACTGCGCCGACATACCAATTAATAATCCCCACGCCCCAATCCGATGAAGAGAGTAGCCCAACGCATTGCACGTGTAGTACGCTATGGCCGCACACTCGGCCACCTGCGCCACTATCGAGGCTATGGTGTTCACTCTCCGTTTGTCTATCGTGTTGTGCGCGAGGCGGTTATGCAGAAGCGTGAGGTGGCGGGCGACGATTTGTCGCTCTATGAGCGTCTGCGCTCGTTGGGTGTCAACCGTCGTCGTGCGGTGCAGTTGCAGAATTTTTACACCATCAGTGGCTGCTCCCGATTTGTGGTCGATGATGAGTGGTCGGCCTCGGTGGGTGACGATGTGATGTGGATTGTGACCACAGCCACTGCTCCCGAGGTGATAGAGGCTATCGAGAGTGTGGTGGGAGAGCGTAAGGTGGTGGTGACAATAGTCTATCCGCGCAACAACTCTGCTCGCTACAAGGCTACTCGCCGAGCCATCGGTGAGCACCACGGACTCAGTTTTGACAACATTGGGTTTGTGGCTCTGCTCTGCAACGATAAACGACAGAAACAACATATATATATCTAATATATTGTAAGTTATGAAGGTATATACCAAAGGTGGCGACAAGGGAACTACCGCGCTTATTGGCGGTACCCGAGTCTGCAAGCACGATTGCCGAGTCGAGGCATACGGTACTCTCGATGAACTCGGTGCACACGTGGCACTGCTGCGCGAGATGTTGCGAGGTGCGGGAAATACCACCCACGACGAGGCGCTGCTGAGGGTGATGCGCGAGCTGATGAGCGTGGAGTCGGCGCTGGCTACCGATATGACTGTGGAGCGTGTGGCTCAGATGGGTCGCTCGGTGAGTGCCGAGTGGGTCGCCAGACTCGAAGCGGAGATTGATGCGATGAGTGCGCAGTTGCCTGCTACGTTCCATTTCACCGTGCCGGGTGGGTCGATGACCATTGCCGAGGCTCACGTCTGCCGCACCGTGTGTCGTCGCGCCGAGCGCTGTGCTACCCGTGTGGCCGCGGAGTGTGAGGTTGACGAGGTGGCGATGGCCTACATCAATCGCCTCTCCGATTGGCTCTACACTTTGTCCCGTCTGCTGCACATTGAGGAGGGCGTCGAAGAGATTGATTGGAAGTAGTTTAGAGGCCCTGTTTGACAGAAAAAATATATAAACTGTCGGAAAAGTTTTGTAGTAGATATTTTTTTTATATTTTTGCACTCCGCAATTACCCCTAAGGAATTGACAACTAACTAAATATCACGCAATTACTATGTATTGGACTTTGGAATTGGCTTCTAAACTTGAAGATGCACCTTGGCCCGCAACCAAGGAGGAGCTTATCGATTATGCTGTTCGCTCGGGTGCACCTCTCGAATTGATTGAGAACCTGAACGAGATTGAGGACGAGGGCGATATCTACGAGGGTATCGAGGATGTATGGCCCGACTATCCCACCAAAGACGACTTCTTCTTCAACGAGGAGGAGTATTAGTAGAGGGTAGTAGCCCCGAAAGTTTTGAGAGAGATAAGAGCGCAGGCTCTTGTTTCTCTCTCTCTTTTTTTGTGGCTGGCGGTGTTGATTTGTTGGGCTAATTTTATAACTTTGTTCGTAGTAAAGCTAATCTAAATCACTATGGATTATCAGCAACTATTAGAGAGTATCTACCAAGAGATTCTCCCCTATGCGAAAGAGGGGCATCAGGCCGATTATATCCCCGAGTTGGCAAAGGTCAACCCCGACCAATTCGGTATGTTTATCCACACCATTTATGGCGAAACTGCCTCGGTGGAGCAGGCCGACACGAGGTTTTCGATACAGAGTATCTCGAAGGTCTTTGCGCTTGCTATGTGCTTGTCTATCAAGGGCGACGAACTTTGGAAGAGGGTGGGTCGCGAGCCATCGGGTACCGCCTTCAACTCGCTCGTGCAACTTGAAATAGAGAAGGGTGTGCCCCGCAATCCCTTTGTCAATGCGGGTGCAATTGTAATGGCCGATATACTCCTCTCACACCTCGCCGACCCCGAAGCCGACTTCCTGAGGTTTGTGCGTGCTGTGTCGGGCGAGGAGAGCATCGACTACAACCTCAATGTGGCCATTTCGGAGCGCGAATATGGCTACCTGAATGCCGCTATTGCCAACCTGTTGAAGTATCACGGTACGATTGAGAACGATATCGAGAGTGTCCTCCACTTCTATTTTCTGATGTGCTCGGTGGAGATGAGTTGCCGAGAGTTGTCGCTTGCCTTTCTGGCCTTTGCCAACCACCGTCGCAAGTTCGACTATGCGGGTATCACCCTCACAGCGTCGCAGGTGAAGCGCATCAACGCCATTATGCAGACCTGCGGCTTCTACGACGAGGCGGGCGAGTTTGCCTACTTTGTAGGTCTGCCCGGCAAGAGTGGTGTGGGTGGCGGTATTGTGGCAATCCACCCTTTGCACTACTCGGTAGCGGTGTGGAGCCCACGCCTCAATAGTAAGGGCAACTCGGTGATGGGTATGAAGGCGCTCGAATTGCTCACTACCGAAACCAAGGAGTCGATATTCTAACTTGTTAATGTCAAGGAGTCCAGAGAGTAAAAAACTTGATTTTTAACAAAAAAGAGTATATATTTGTAGATGAACCTATTTGCTTACCTAATTGCCTGACTAATATGAAAAAGTTTTTCCAGATTTTGACCGTAGTTGCTGTTGTTGCTTGCTGCTATGGTTGTGAGACACCCTCCCCAGACCCTATTAAGGTTGACTCGGTAACCCTTAATGAGTCTTCTATTACTCTTACTGTGGGAGATAGTTACTCGCTTGTCGCTACGGTCTTGCCTGCTGATGCGGAGAATAAGAGCGTTAAATGGGAGTCGTCGGTTGCTTCGGTTGCTTCGGTTGACAATAATGGTAAGGTAACAGCCATAACTGCTGGTAGCACAACAATTACTGCCAAGACCGAAGATGGCAATAAAACCGCCTCTTGTACAGTTGTTGTTAATGAGCAGATTGTTGTTATTGAGAGTACAAGTGTCACACTTAACAAGACCACATTAACTCTTACAGAGGGTGAGAGCGAAACATTGATTGCCACCGTTAATCCCTCAAACGCAACCAATAAGGATGTTACGTGGAGTTCGGATAATAGTGCTGTTGCGACCGTTTCTGAGGGGACAGTCACAGCAGTGGCCCCCGGAACAGCAACTATCACGGTCAAGACTGCCGATGGCAAAAAGAGTGATTCTTGTGTGGTAACTGTTGAAGCTGCTTTGCTCAAAGATGTTGACAATGTGAGTGATTTGAAGGCTACCACCAACATCCCTGAGGACCAATTCTTCGTGACTTGGAAGGGTGTTGAGAATGCTGTTGGATATAAGTGTTGGTATGTTATGGAGGGGGACGATTATGAGATGCCTGCCGATGCGAAGGACAATGGCGATGGTACTTGGTCTGCAAAATCATCGACTGCAATGGGTGCATCTACATACACCTTTTATGTAGAGCCTCTTCCCGCTGAGGGTCACGGACTTATCAATGATGAGCCCTCCTCGATAGAGATTATTCTGCATAAGTACGATAAAACAGGTTTCTCCTATCGCTATATGTTAGAGGAGGTTGAAGAGGGCGTGGAGTACGAAACTGCGTGCTACGACTTGGAGGTTAAGTATAAGAATATCAAATTCCTCAAATCAGATAAGACACAACCTATTGCCGATGATTGGTATATATATACTACCACCCCTGTTGAGGATATCCACCACTTGCAGATGTGGTATAGTCTCTATTATGATGAGGAGGATGAGCCTATTGAGGTCTATTCAAGTACGACTCCCGGAGTGATGCAGACAAAGCTTACTCCCGATGGGGAGATACTGAGTGGCAAGTGGAAGGTCTATTACAGAGTCCCCGAGGGTGATAAATATATCTATGTTCGCGGCAAGAGCAAGAGTGTCTATATGCTTTGGACTTCGTTCTATATCTGTCACGCTCCGGCAGATAATGGCAGCAATGAGTAAATTATAAAAAGGGTTGTCCAACAACAAGAAGGACAACCCTTTTTTTAGCTTTATAGAGAAATAGCCTACCCTCTATTTTGGTAGGCTATTCATTTTACTTACTCTTTATTCCATATACACACCAACGAACAAACGGTATTCGTCGCAAAATTTCGTAGAGTAGGGGAGTGCCGAGCACTACTGCCGCTGTCAACAGTGAGTAGATTGCCACGGGTGGCAGTGAGGTTGACATTTTCAATGTATAGCCGAGCGAGGCGATGATTACATAGTGCGTCACATAGAATCCGAAGCTCGAACGGGTCATATAGCCTGCAAACTTTCCTGTGCGGTCGAACTTGACCTTGAAGAGCGCCAAGAGTCCCAGAATTGCCGAGTAGGCGTAGAGGTTGGTAAGCACGGAGCCGAGGTAGTCAGGGTCGGTGTAGTTCTCGCCAAAAGTGGTAGCCACCAACACCACGCCCGACACCACTGCCACAACCCATACGGGTCGGCGCATTGCCACCACCTGCTCCATCACCTCGTCGTGAGAGAAGAGGTAGTAACCGAGCAGGAAGGGGATAAAATAGGAGAGCGGACGATATAAGTTGAGGATAGGCTCCATCGACTCAGGATTGGGGTTTTGTATCATCGTCTGCGCACCAAGCCATACAGGTACGATAGCCAGCACAATCCACCACTTGTTGCAACTCTTGCACTTTGCCCAAAGCTTGTCGGACTTGTCCAAGCGACGCAAGAGCAGCAGCAACATCGAGAATATCCAGAGGTCTTGCGCAAACCACAATGGACCCTGGCCACTCACCGCACTAATCAGATAGGTTGCCACGCCTCGTGCAGGCTCAGGGATTGAGGAGAAAATCGCGATACCATTTACCACCTCGGCAGCCATAGTATTGTAGTAGCCCGTAATCCACTGAAATACAAACAGGCCAATGGTCGAGGGCACAATAAGTTTCAGAGTACGCGAGCGCACAAATTCGCGTGTGGTCTGCCTACTGAGTGCATAGCGCGCACTGATACCTGCCACCAGAAAGAGCAACATCATAAACCACGGGTAGAGCAGATAGAGCAAAACATCTTGGGGCTGACTGCCGCCAAAGCCACCAATACCACCCGCTACACCTTTGTTATTATAGTAGTAAAAGACGTGGTAGATGAGCACCGACACCACGGTTGCCCATCGGAGATTGTCTAACCAATGCCTTCTCATTGATTGAGGTCCTCCATTACCTGACCGACAAAGTCGCTGAAAATCTCAGTTTTAAGCATCGCCATACCGTTCTTGTCGCCTACCAACAGCAGTGCGTCACCCGCTTGGAGATTGTAGGTCTTGCGAGCCTCTTTGGGGATTACGATTTGTCCCTTCTCGCTGATTTTTACCACTCCGAAAATGTACTTTCCATCTTTCTCTTGCATAGTAATTCATCAATTTTTAGTTAAACAATCTTATAAATTCATCAAATAGAACTCCCTTTCGGTAGTTCTACAATTCCTACAAGTAGGAAATTTCCTACAAATATAACTATTCTCACCAAACTTGCAAAAAAATATGGGGTTGTCCGACAAGTTCTCAGGACAACCCCACATACAAATAGTATATTCTACTACTATTGTTCGATTGGATTAAACTTTATGCTGATTTCGCAGTAGGCATAACTAAGCGGAATTTCACCCGACTCCCAACGCCACTTTTGGTCGATTGGAAACCTCCGCGTCCCATAGTTGCTCTCTACCTCCACTACTCCCTCTTCGCTCAGAGTCTTAACCCAAATTGGGTCAACCATTTTGTGATAGGAGTTCGGAAAGAGTGTCACAACATTAACTCCTCTCTCCAAAGCCTCCTCCGAAAGAGTGTAACTATCGCCCGAATAGCGGCCATCGACTCTGGTGGTAAGTGAAACTACAACATCCATAACTGCTATTTGTATATATAGTGAGTCTATTCCGAAAAGTTTCGTACTTTCGGCTTCACCCCCTCAGGAACAACCTCACCGGGTTGCAGGGGTGCAAAAATGGTTCTCTCGGTCGATACACGTCCATCGATATCCACAGCGCTATTTATAATGCTCCGGAGGTAGGCCTCGTTCTCCAAGGTGCACTGATACATATCGGTTACTACTCCATTTATCAACTTCAAAAGGTCGTTACACTCCCTGAGTACTTTGGTGTAGCTTATCGCACCCAGACCCAATTCCAACAGACCGGCAGTTGCACCCACCTGCTCGATAGTCAGCGAGGTAACACTCTCTTTCATATCCCTCAGAGCCTCGACTGTATAACCGTATTGGTCGAGAGTGTAGAGAATACGGAGGTCGTTGTGCCTACCTGTGCTTGTCGGGGTGTTGCTGAATAGTTTCACCGCCTTGCATATCTGGTTAGCCTCTGTTTCCAGATAGTAGGTGTGGATTGTGTACCACGGAGCCTCGTTCTTGATAGCCTTGGTGGCCTTCTCGTAGAGGTTTGCGATGCCCTGAATATAGTCGTCAATGGCTGTTACACCACATCTTCGGGGCTTTATCCAACCCTCAGGAAGTGTCAGGTTGGTCCAGCGGGGAGTCATCACCACAGCCTCCGCAGGGCGCATATCCTCGGGGACAATCAGCCCTTTCCTCTCCTTCGACACCTTAATATCGTGGAATACGTATGCCGCCGATGTTCCCTCGGTATTGGCGAGCCAGAACATCAACTGCTCACAACCGTCGATAGGTACGGTTACCGTCTGTGGCTCCATACCCTCAAACACTGCAAGCTCTGCCACCACATTGTGGTCTGCGCCGATTAGCAGTTTCTCCTTGCGCATACTGATATCGGGCTGGTAGGTGTCCGTGCCGAAGAATTGGGTGTCGCCCTCGGTCCTCAGACACTCCACCGTGAAGGTAACGCTGTTGTACTCTCCGTAGGTGTTGAAGGCGGCACACGAGTTCTCCACTGCCTCGCCACCTGCTGCCAACATCATCAGACCTGCAACGTTCATCAACGAGGTACCAACCACAGCACCTCCAACCTGCACACCGATAGGCACAAAGGCAGCACCTACTGCCGCTGCTCCGAGCACACCTGCGCCAACGGTCTCCGACCCTGATAGTATACCGTGGTCGAGCGAGAAGTGAGTGCTGGTTTGGAGCACAAAGCCCTTGTGAATTCGGCTGTTATCGTAGCGGGTGAAGTAATCCTTCTGCGACTTGCCATCGACAAAAGCACCATTTTTCGACGAACTCACATAGTGGAGATAGGGCGCACCGAGGTCTATGAGGTCAATCTCGTCGGGACACTCAGGCACAGGGTGCACGAAGAGGTCGTTCTCAACCGGCTCACCACGATAGACCACAAGGTCGGCAACTCCATAAGCAGCAACGTCCAACGACCCTTGTCCTCGACTCTCGAATTTCAGTTTGCGACACTTGTTGATGGGTAGCTCGAAGTATTGGTTGGGGTAGGTAGGGTTGAGCGGTATCTCAAATATCAACTTATCGTCGGCATAGATACTCAGCAGGTCGTTGTTCATCACCCAACTCTTACTCACATAGCCCACCGTGAAACTTACATAGTCGAACTCACCTCCGAGGTCGAAGATGGCGTGTGAGTGCACATCGTCGCTCAAAAAACCTGCGGTATTATAGAGAATAAAACCCTCGCTAAACTTCACTCCACCCATCGAGAAGGTGATATAGTCCGACGTGCCATCGTAGAGCTGCTTATCCACATTGCTGCGGAGCGAGTAGGGCGGTATGTTGCTAATCAGCTTGCTGACGTCGGGCAACTCTTTCAGTCGTGGGTCGGGCGCACCTTCGCTCTCTTGTGCAGTCGCTGCTGGGGCCTCACCCTTCGGATATACCCACGCATCGACAATGCCCGCACCCTGACTACCGTGGGCCTGTTCGCTGGCAAAGGTGAGTTTCTTCACCCCCGCAATGTCGAGCGTCACCTGTCGGGCAATGTGGTGCTGCTCAATCTCGTATTCGTAGAGGATTTTGTCGTCGCCAAGCACCGTAATCCAACCTCTGCCATTTGCTGCATCGTCGGTCACCAACGGGCCAACCGTGAATTGCAGCGTTTCGTAGTCGCCATAGAGGTTTAGGTGGGTCTCTTTTGCCCCATTACCAATGAGTTGCATCGAGAGATCCATAATCAGACCGTAGTCCCAGGTCTTGTTGCCGATAGCGATTGAGGTGAATTTATTGTCGGGTGTTACCCACTTGTGACCATTGTTGTTCGGCCCAGCATCACCGTTCATATGATAGGGCTTGATATCCTTGAAGAGCATCTTTTTCGTGGCATTCGGATTGGGCTTGCGTTGCAAATCGTGTGGTTGCTCTCCACTCTTCCATAGGGCAGCCTCGCAAAATGCCACCCTCAGCCCATTTTGTACCTCCTTGAACTCTAATTTATTTACTCCGCTGATATCCAAAGTGATATGGCGAGGCAGGTCGGCGGGTTTGACTGCCGAGTCGAAAATTTTGCGTCCGTCGGCAAGTATGGTGACTAATGCCGGAACGTTATATATCTGATAATCAACAGGACCTAAGATGAAGGTTAGTTTCTCATATTTACCACCCAATTCGAAGGTGGCATTTCCCTCGTCCCAGAGTGTAAATACATTTTTCCACGTCTCTCCACCGTGGATGTCGATAGAGGACTCTACCTCGTAGTACTTCTCTGCGGTAGGCTTCAACGACTTGGAGATGTATGTCGGAGTCTGGGCATAGGCGGCAAAATAGAGTCCCAAAATGGTTATGGCGAGGGTTATTATGCGTTTCATAATCATCTATCTATTAAGAGTTTGTTGATTTGTATAGCAAAGATAATTATTTATTCACTAAATAACAATTCTTATAGGCAGTGTCACCATTCTGCCAATTTGTAGAGAAAATGTAGTTAAGAGTGTGGCAGAAACTAAAAAATTATTATCTTTGTGCCGCCGTAGGCACCGTGTTTGAGCTATGGTGTAATGGTAACACAGCAGATTTTGGTTCTGTCGTTCTGGGTTCGAGTCCCGGTAGCTCAACAAAAAAGAGAAGCACTGTTGGTGCTTCTCTTTTTTGTTGAGCCAAGTATCTCTAATTTTCGTCGCTATCTTTCTTTGCGTAGCTATCTCTAATTATCCTCACGACACCTGCCTGCTCCGCAGGCAATTGCAAGCCTGACCCACCCCCAAGCCCCCGCCTCGGCGGGGGATGTGTAAAAAAAGCACTTCCTCGATTTTCGGGAAGTGCTTTTTTTGTTACCTTTTTTATACTAATTACTCCTCAATGAGGCCCAAGAGTTTCTGCATCTTCTTGGCGATGTCGGTGTTCTCCATTACGCCTGCAAACTCCTCTGCGCCGGTACCGTAGGCATAGACGGGCAGCATAATTGCCGAGTGGCCGGTGGTGCCGAACTCATACTTCACGCCCTGCTCAGGAAGGGTGAAATCGCTCTTACCCGAAACGATGCTCAGGCCACCTGTCTCGTGGTCGGCAGTGACAACAACCAGAGTGCCGGGGTGCTCATCTGCAAAGTCGAAAGCAACCTTCACAGCGTTGTCAAAATCGACAGTTTCCTCGTAGATCTTCACCATATTGTTGTCGTGGCCGCCACCATCAATCTGCGAGCCCTCAATCATCACAAAGAAACCCTTTTTGGAGTTGTTCGAGAGCACCTCCAAAGCCTTTGCAGTAGCGCCGGGGAGATAATCTTTGCTACGACCCTGACCGATAGTGGGCATAGCGTTAGGTGCAAGCAGTGCTGCCACCTTACCCTCGGTAACACCCTCCAACTCAGCCATATCGTAGGCTACGGTGTAGCCCTCGGCTTTGAGGTCCTCGGTCAGGTCCTTACCGTCGCGACGCTCCTTGAAGAAGCGGGTACCACCACCAATAAAGAGGTCGATATCGGCCTCCACAAACTGCTCTGCAATCTTGTCCTCCAAATAGCGGCTCTCAACGTGTGCCACAAACGCAGCGGGGGTAGCATTGGTTACCGAGTAGGTGGCTACCACGCCGGTAGCATAACCAGCTGCCTGAGCAAGCTCTCGGGTATTCGCTACGGGGTTTTTGTCAACGTCCACGCCGATAGCGCTGTTGTAGGTCTTGTGGCCTGTTGCGAGGGCTGTACCCGAAGCTGCCGAGTCGGTCACACGGTTGTTTGCCGAGTAGGTCTTCTGCAAACCGATGTAGTCGGCACGCTCCATATTCAGAGGCTCCCAATCGTTAATAAGTGCAGTAGCCGAGGTTTGAGCCAAGCCCATACCATCGCCTATCATAAAGATAATGTTCTTTACCTCAGGCTCTTTCTGGCAGCACGACACTGCTACGAGTGCGGTAGCGCCAAGCAATAAACTCTTTGCAATTTTCTTCATCTTTTCTATTCTTTTTGGTTATTTGACTTTACTATCGCCTTGTTGCTCATACCATCTACATAGATGTAGAGTGGCTCTTCGAAACGTACTCTTCGGATATACTCGGTCTCCTCCACTGCGGGCATACTATCGAGCACCTCCTCGTTGAAGACTCCGTCGCCCATATAGGGGTTTATGGTGAGGTAGCCCACACCAAACGAGGTGAGGTTTTGGAAGAAATGGGTGCCCTGACTCGGGTCAACGCGGAAGTTCTCCAATCCGCACTCCACAATCACCCTTGCCTCGCTGATCTGCACCCAGCTAACAGGGATACCCAACCACGGGTCACTCGATCCCCAACGACCCGGACCAATCAGCACATAGCCCTTCTGCTCGGCTTTCATACGGTTATTGATAGCCTGCACCTGCTCGGCTATGGTACGGGTAGCGGCTGAGTCGAACGCCTTGCGCTTCACATAAACAATATCTCTCACTCCCTCGGTCTGACCGATGCCTATCGCACTCTCTGAGTAGATTATCTCGCCCTCGTGGCTCACGTTGGTCCAGTCCAATCGTGCTCCCTCCACCTCTTCGGCAATGGGGCGTATCTGCAAGAGGTTGAATACCTTAGGCTCCCCCGACGGAGTGTCCATATTCACCGCAAACTCTATCTCAATGTTGCAACGTGTTTCGCGCTGATATACCTGCAACAACTCACACAAAATCTCCGCAAGCGGGAAAGTACCATATTTGAGTATGTGTGCACAGGTAATCACCTTGCGACCCTCGGCAAATGGGGAATCGACCAACATCTGGCTCTGCATATCCCAAGTGCTGCTGACGTGACGCATAGCCTTCAAACCCTTGGCCGAAATCAGGTCGAGTTTGGAGAGATTGACTGCCTCGTCGAGCGAGGTCTTGAACTTCTCGGGCGAGGTGCTCAGCGCATATATCTTGCGTTGTGTTTCGCGCAGTGCGAGTTCGGGTGTCGAGAGTTGCAGCACGTGTTTCGGGTAGCGAGGCGAGAAACGCAAAACCTGCTCTCCATCTACTACTGCCTTGCCAAGTCCGCAGGCGAGTTTCACCACGCCATCTTCGGGACGCTCGTCGCCAATGGGGTAGAAGTTCATCGAACGGGCAACACCCGAGAGGGTGGGGAGGAAGTAGTCGCCATCGGTGCTACCACACACATCCTGAATTACAATTGCCATCTTCTCGTCGCTAATCACATTGTTGGTAGCGGTGATGTAGGCCCTCGACGATGCAAAATAGACCGAGGCATAGACGCTCTTAATAGCACGCGAAAGCATTCGCAACATCTGGTCGTTGCCAGCCTTCGGAATCATATAGGTCGAATATACGCCTGCAAATGGCTGGTAATAAGAGTCTTCCAACTTGCTGCTCGAACGAATAGCCAACGGGCCGGTAGTGTAGCGTATATAGACGCGGAGCGAGTCGAGCAGTGCCTGGGGCAGACGCGACGATACGAACTCCGAGAGGATATCCTCGTCGCTCATATCGGCGTTGATGACATATTGCAACTCGTTCTCGCGAATAAACTCATCGAAATAGTCGGTCGTCACTACCACCGTGCGCGGTATGGTAATTCGCACACCCTCCCACTTGTTGTAGGTGTGGTACTTCTGCAACATACTATTCAGAAATGCCAGACCGCGAGCCTTGCCGCCCAACGAGCCATTACCCATACGGGCAAACCAAATGGTGTCGTCGTAGGTCTTATTGTCGAACTTGGCCACCACAGCTTGACCCAGATAGCGACGATACTCGGTAATGTTGTGAATTACAAACTTACGCATATCATCGGTTGTGGCAAAGTGGTCAGCTCGAACACCTTTGAACATATTGCCGAGGAAGAAGAGACCGCGCGAAAGCAGCCACTTCGATATCATATTCTGCGATGTACCAAAGGTGAGTATCTTCTCGGGCAGCCAATCAATTGTGGCCTGCAACTCACGCAGGTCGCGCACACGTGCCACCTCAATACCTGTTTCGGGGTCTTTGAATACCAAGTCACCAAAGGCAAACTCGCTGCGTATGTAGTCGTTGAGTTGCAGCAGCAGGGTCTTCGAGCGCTTCTCGATAAAGCCCACGCCCAACTCATCGGCCTTTGCACGAACACTCTTCTGTGAGGATTGGAGCAGGAAGGGCATCAGCGGCGACTCAGCCTTAATCAGTCGGCAGAGGTCGATACCTGCATCAAGTTTCTCGGTGTCGGTGTCGTCGCCATTGTTGATGACAAAACCTACATCGGAGATAACTCCCAGCAGGTTTTCGCGATACTTCTGGTAGATGCCCAAAGCCTCGTTGTAGCTCGTGGCAAGGAGTATCTTGGGTCGCGCACGCTTACGCATCATCGACTGCTGCTCGTTCAGTGCCTCGTCAGAGGCGGAGGTGTGCTGAATAATAAGCTTGTAGATGGTGGGCAGATAGGTGGAGTAATAACGCACCGAGTCTTCGACCAACATAATGACCTGAACGCCAACATCTAAGATGTCGTGCTCGGCGTTCATCTTATCCTCAATCAGCTTTACGATAGCAAATATCAGGTCAGCAGAGCCCTGCCAGCAGAAGATGTAGTCAATCGACGAGGTGTCCTGCTCGGCCAGGCGACGACGCACCGCGTGGGAGTAACTGAACAGCAACACCACAGGCAG
>JAFXAY010000098.1 GCA_017521965.1 Tidjanibacter sp.
GTTCAAAATTCAAAGTTCAAAATGACTTAAAACTGATTAAATCCTATTGGGCCTATTGGGCCTATCGGGCTTACTATAATAGGCCCAATAAGCCTAATAAGCCTAATAAGCCTAATAAGCCCAATAGGCAATAGGGAGTTTAAGGAGTTTAGGGAATTTAGTGAATTTAGTGAATTTAGTGAGTTTAGGGATATGCTTTATATTCCCATTATTCTCATTATTCCTATAATTCCCTAAGCTCCCTAACACTCCCTAACACTCCCTAACCTCCCTAAAAAAAGTCAGAGAAGAACTCGAAGTTCTTCTCTGACTTATCATTTTGAATTTTGAACTTTGCATTTTGCATTGCAGTTTGCTGCCCCCAGCCCCTCCAATAACGCCCCACGGTAGAAATGTGTCTGCGATGCTTCGAGGTGGAAAAATGGCGGTTCACCCCTTTTTTTTGGTAATACAGTCGTTTTTTTCTATCTTTACGCGAATTTGAGAAAATGTGTAAATACACAAACTGATAACCAAACATTTTAACCAAAAACAACAAACACAATGAAAAAAGTATTTTCTGTTGTTGCGGCTCTGCTCTGTGTTGCTTCGGTAGTAGCACAGCCCAAGTTGGCTGCTAACAATGTTGAGGAGGTCCTCAAAGCGATGACCCTCGAAGAGAAGGCTACTCTGCTTGTAGGTGCAGGTTGGGGTAGTATGTCGGCAGGTAGTATGACTGCATCGAGCACCGTGCTGGTGTCGGGTGCTGCCGGTACTACTCGTCCTATTGAGCGTCTGGGTATCCCCGCTACCGTATTGGCTGATGGCCCTGCTGGTCTGCGTATCAACCCCACTCGACCCAACGATCCTAACACCTACTACTGTACCGGTTTCCCCGTAGGTACCGTTTTGGCAAGTACTTGGGACACTGCTCTTGTTGAGCGCGTGACCACCGCTATGGGTGAGGAGGTTTTGGAGTATGGTGCCGACGTGCTTTTGGCTCCCGGTATGAACTTGCATCGTAACCCCTTGTGCGGTCGTAACTTTGAGTATTTCTCGGAGGATCCTCTGCTCACCGGTAAGATTGCTGCTGCATATGTTAAGGGTATCCAGAGCAATGGTGTTGGTGTAAGCGTTAAGCACTATGCTGCTAACGACCAGGAGACCAACCGTATGGAGAACGACAGCCGCGTTAACGTGCGTACCCTCCGCGAGCTCTACCTCAAAGGTTTCGAGATTGCTGTTCGTGAGGCTAAGCCTTGGACCGTTATGTCGTCGTACAACAAGCTCAATGGCGAGTACACTCAGCAGTCGCACGGTCTGTTGACCAGCGTATTGCGCGACGAGTGGGGCTTCGACGGTATCGTTATGACCGACTGGGGCAACAAGGCAGGTACCGTGACGGCTGTTAAGGCCGGTAACGACCTGATGGAGCCCGGTTCGGATCAGGAGATTCAGCGCATCGTTGAGGGCGTGAAGAGTGGCGAGATTTCGCAGGAGGAGCTCGACCGCAACGTTCGCAATATGCTCAACTACATCGTTAAGACTCCCCGCTTCAAGGGTTACAAATACTCGAACAAGCCCAATATGGCTGCTCACGCCGAGGTTGCTCGCGCTGCTGCTACCGAGGGTATGATTCTGTTGAAGAACAACGACAACACCCTGCCTATGAACGGTGTTAAGAGCGTAGCTCTCTACGGTACCGGTTCGTACGACTTCATCGCAGGTGGTACCGGTTCGGGTAACGTTAACAAGCCCTACATCCGCGACATCGCCGAGGGTTTCGCTGCTAATGGCATCGAGGTTAACGCTAACATCAAGGGTTGGTATGAGGAGTATATCGACTACACCAAGGCTACTATGGCTTACCAGAGTGGTCGTGGCGGTAGCGGTATCCTGCTTGGCGATCCCGTTATTCCTGAGATGGAGGTTAGCCGCTCGTTCATCGAGCGTATGGTGGGCCAGACCGATATGGCTGTATTCACCCTGTCGCGTAACGCAGGTGAGGGTGGCGACCGTAAGGCTAACAATGGTGACTGGTATCTGACCGCTCAGGAGCGTCAGATGATTCAGGACCTCGCTGACGTTTACCACGCAGCAGGTAAGAAGTTCGTTGTTGTTCTCAACATCGGTGGTACTATCGAGACCGCATCGTGGAAGCACATTCCCGACGCTATCCTTCTCGCTTGGACTCCCGGTCAGGAGGGTGGTTTGGCCGTTGCTGACGTGCTGACCGGCGCTGCTAACCCCTCGGGTAAGCTGCCTATGACCTTCCCCTTGAACTACTTGGATATCCCCTCGTCGGCTAACTTCCCCTATGCTGATGCAGCAAACCAGGGTGGCAACAACTTCGGTGCTTGGGGTGGCCAGCAGCAGCGTGCTCTGCGCAAGAACACCGACTACACCGAGTATGCTGAGGGCATCTATGTAGGTTACCGCTACTTCCAGAGCGCAGGCAAGGAGGTTTCGTACCCCTTCGGCTACGGTCTGTCGTACACCACTTTCGAGTATAGCAAGCCCACCGTTAAGGCTACTGCCGACGGTATGACCGCTACCATCACCGTTAAGAACACCGGTGCTGTTGCTGGTAAAGAGGCTGTTCAGCTCTACGTTAGCGCTCCCGAGGGTGGCTTGGAGAAACCCGCATTTGAGTTGCGTGGCTTCGCTAAGACCGACCTCTTGCAGCCCGGCCAGAGCCAGACTCTGACTATCAACGTTGACAACTACACCCTCGCTTCGTACAACGAGGCTACCTGCTCGTGGGAGACTGCTGCCGGCACCTATAAGGTAATGTTCGGCGCAAGCGCTACCGATATCCGTGGCAACGGTGAGTTCAAGGTTAAGAAGGCTCAGAGCTGGAAGACTACCGACGTTCTGCACCCCGCAGAGCCTGTGGTTGAGCTTAGCCTGAAATAATATAGAAGCTGTCTAACAAGGTGATTTCTACGCTAATCCCACTTTGTGGGCTTTTCACCGCTCCGCCTCGGCATAGTCTGCAAGCAGTCTCTGCTCTCGGCTTAATCGCGGCGTTACGCTCGCCCTCACAATCCTCACATACGCCAAGTATGCTGCGGTTCTTCGGGCTTCGCAAGCCTTGAAATCCCGCTTGTTATACAACTTCTAAGAAATTGTAAAATTGTAAAGGGGTTGTCCATTTGGACAACCCCTTGTTTTTTTTGGGTGGTAGCGACGTTGCTATCAACGGATTAGTAGTTGCACGATAGAGTAGATGATGGCGAGGATACCAAGTACAAAGGTACCCTCCCCTACTCCTGATAGAGGCTTATCTCGCCGCGCTCGGCTTTGCGGTAGGCGTCGGCGAGGAGGGCGATGACGGGAGAGATGGTGCCCACAACGTCGGCGAGGGCCTCGCTGCGCTCGGTGTCGCCCTTCATACGGTACAACATAACGCCATACAAGGCGCGGAAGCACAACTCCATATCCGACACCCCATCTTTGGCCAGCACAATGCGCAGGCGCGGCAGCTCCTCCTTCAACGCCTCGAAGGCCGCCTTATACTGCGCACCCTCAGGAATCTCCATCAGTCGGTAGTGGAAGCCCTGCAAGTCGCCAATCAGGTGCAACGTGTGGTCCAGGTGGCCACCCTCGGTCTTGCCCTCGCTTTTGAGCAGGTTGCCCAACTCGGTGTACCAAATCAGCAACTGCTGCTTCTCCAACTCGTTGCGACCGCTCGGCTCAACCAGATGGCTCCAAATAGCCTCGGGGCTGAACTGCAACGCCCTGAGCAAATCCTCCAACTGCCACAAATAGAGTATATACTCCGCAATGTTCTCCTTACGCTTCTGCTGTGCTACAAACATTTTTAAACGTTCACTAAGTGGTTAATGCTAATATATCTTAGTAAGGTAACTTTACCTAACATAATCTCAATAAACAATTACTATTTCGTTTACTAAGTTGTTAATGCTAATAATTGTAATTACAAATATAGAAAAAAAGGTGATGACCCGCGAAGAGTCATCACCTAATTTATAAGAAGTGGTTAAAAAAGGATGAATTTCAAGGCTTTCGAAGAGGAGGCGAGCGGAGTTTACTGATTGTAAATGAGCATCGCCGAGTCGAGAGTAACGCAGAAATTCGCCTTTTTTACAACTTCGTCTTAGTCAACTTTGATGTCCTTATTAACATTCTTGCAACCAACCAAAGCGTAGTACAACATATAAGCGAAGCCTACGAATACTACCCAGTAGCTAGCGGTAATCGAAGTCCAGTCACCAACGAGGTTCTGTACGAAAGGCAGGATACCACCACCGCAAACGAGGGTCATAAAGATACCCGATGCCAGAGGAGTGTACTTACCGATACCCTCAACTGCGAGGTTGAAGATCGAACCCCACATAATCGAGGTGCAAAGACCGCACAGAGGCACGAACAAGAAGTTCAGAGGAATAGCCACGTCAACGATAGGCATATTTACCATAGTGCTGGGGAGCAGGATGATGCAGAGAACGAATGCCAAAGCGACGCTCGACATAGTGGTGAGCATAGCCTTGCTCGATACCTTACCTGCAACGAGGCTACCAAGCAGACGACCTACCAACATCAGGAACCAGTAAACCGAGATAACGGTACCTGCCACATCGGGACCAACCTCCTTCGAGAGGAAGAGGTTAGCGGTGTTAGGAATACCATTCTCAACGCCTACATAGAAGAAGATAGCGATAGCACCGAGTACGAAGTGGCGGAACGACATAGGACCAACGGGATCCTTAGCCACCTTACCCGACAGACGAGCTGCCTTCTCCTCAGCGGTCTCCATATGAGGCTCAGGAATCTTGGTAAGAACGATAACCACAAATGCAACAGCGAAGATAGCCATAGCGATAATCATAGCGGAAGCAGCATCAGCAACCTGTGCAGTAGCAGCCTGACCACCAATCAGATAACCCAACAATACGGGAGCGATAGTACCACCAAGCGAGTTGAGAGTACCACCGAACATATTGAGCTGGTTACCGCGCTTGCCACCACCACCGAGGGTGTTCAGCATAGGGTTAACAACGATGTTGAGCATACACATCGAGAAACCTGCTACAAATGCACCAAGTACATATACACCAAACGATGCGAGGGGACCCGAGAGGAACTGGATACCAACACCTACGAAGCCAACGATAACAGCAGCCAGCGAGGTGAACTTGTAACCCTTACGTTTCAGCAGGTGACCTGCGGGGATACCCATACAAGCGTAAGCGATGAAGTTAGCCAGAGTACCCAGCTGTGCCATTGCGTTGCTTGCACCAAACTGATTCTGTACGATAACACCCATCGAACCTGCAAAGTTGGTCACGAAGGCAATCATAAAGTACAGAGCGAACATCACGATAATAGGAAGCGTGAAATTCTGTTTTTTCTGATTTTCAGCCATTTGATAAATAGTTTTTAAGTTAATATAAAAGTTAATTGTTGATTGTGCTAATTTTCTGTTCGGCTTTCAACTGACTAAGATACACCATTATTTTTAAAAAACCAAAAATTTGCTTATTTCTGGCCTCTCGGTCAACAACCGTACCCGATGGTAGGCCACAAAAAAAGAGTATGCAGAGAGCCACGCTCTCTGCATACTATATTACTCGGTTGCGACCTCCTCGGTGATTGCCACCGTGGGCATCGGTACCTCTTTTAGGAACTCCTCGACGGGTATCGAGGCGCGAACAAGGTAGGCCTTCTCGAATACGCGGCTCACCCTGCCAAGCAGTATCATAGCGCTGTCGCTCGTGGTGCAGTTGCCCACCGACACCACCCAATAGGGGTCCTCGTAGGCGACGTATGTTGCCTCGCCGGGGAAGAGCGCTTGAAATCTGTCCCTCGCCTCAAATGCCTCAGTGCGAGCCTTTTGTCCCTTGTCGAGGTAGATTGTGATGCGGTAACCGTCAATCTTCTCCTGCTCGCGCGAGGCGATATGACGCTCGACGGTGGCGGCGGAGGTGTGCTCGGTCACCTCGACGGTCGAGAAGAAGACCGAGTCGGGGGCCGAGAGGTTGCGACGGAACTCGGCATAGCTTTGTGCCGAGGCAGCGCCGATATTGATGAGCGCAAAGAGCGCAATAACGAAAAATCTCTTCACCTTAGATACTTATATAGTTACTTATGTCGCCAAAGATAGCGATAAATTTTGAAATAGGCACATTTTCACGATCCATACGCTTGCGGAAGGGGCCAACCTTGGCCTCGCCATAGCCACTGATAGTCACCTGTTCGGGGTTGGTGGCCACTGCGCCGAGTGCCGCCATAGCGGTCAGCGGGTTGTGCAGGCGCACATCCACCTCGACAGGCACCGTCTGGGTGCGGTTGCGGCGTATGCGGATATCGTTTTCGAGGGTGAGTGTCGCCACCTTCTGCCCGCGATAGTTGACCTCCAACTCGCCACCGACAATCTTAACGCCCACGAGCGCGGTGCTGGTTATGGTCATATCGGCCGAGAAGTGGCTCAGTCCGTCGAGGCGGAAGTTGCTCACGCTGTCGAGCGTGAAATCGCTGCGCGAGATGATACAGCCACTCAGCATCATCGCCGAGCAGATAATCATCAGGTATTTGGTTAATCTCCTCATAATCAAATGGGTTTTCGTGCTACAAAAATGGTTGCTATGCCCCTCATCAGTGGCCTCAGTCGCTCCACTCGGAAGCCTGCATCGGTGAGCTTCTGCTCAAAACCCGAATTGGCGAACTCGGGTATCGACTCGGGCAGATAGGTGTAGGCACTACGATCTTTCGACACCAGAGCACCCACGCGGGGCATTATGTGTTTAGAATAGAAACGATAGAGTGCGCCAAAAATTTTGCCGCGAGGCGTGGTAAACTCCATCACCATATAGCAACCCCCCGGGCGCAGTGTGCGATAGGCCTCGCTGATGCCCGCCTCGGCATTTTGGAAGTTGCGTATTCCGAAGACCACGGTCACCACATCGGCCTCACCGTCGGTGGTCGGAAGTGCCTCACCATCACCCACTTGCCACTCTATACGCTCGGTCGTGGGATTGCCCTCGCTCTTCTGGCGAGCCACTGCGAGCATACCCTCCGAGAGGTCTATTCCCACCACTCGCACCTCGGGCAGGCGGCGAGCAATGGCGAGCGCCACATCGCCCGTACCTGTTGCCACATCGACCGCCACCTTGGGGCTCTCGGCTGCCACCATCTTGACAAGTTTGCGTCGCCAGAGGCGGTCGAAGTTGAAGGAGAGGAGGTGGTTGAGTCGGTCGTAGGAGGGGGCGATGGTGTCGAACATACGTCGCACCTGACTCTTCTTGGACTCTTGTTGGTTATATGGTTTCATTGTTTGCTTCTTATTGGTAACGTATTGTCTGTTCGGGTTTTATGCGGGCGGTGATACCCACGGGGATAATCATACAGAGCAGCATAGCCACGGGGACTGCCACATCGACCACCACCAGCCACCACACGCTCTGCGCCACAGGCACCTCGGCCAACATATAGCCCGAGGGGTCGAGAGTGATGAGGTGGGTGAAGTGCTGCACTGCCAGCAGTGCGAGTGCCACCACATTGCCCCACAGCAACCCCTTGCCCACAATGCGGGCCGAGCGCATCAGGAAGATTCGGCGCACACCGCCCGTGGTCATACCCAGCGCGCGAAGGGTGCCAATCATCGAGGTACGCTCCAAGACTATAATCAATAGTGCCGAAATCATATTCATAAGTGCCACGGTGAGCATAATAACTATGATTACCACAGCGTTGAGGTTGTGGGTGCGGAGCCAGTCGAAGATGTTGGGGTAGAGGGTGCGCACGCTGGTCACGCGTAGCGGCTCATCGTCGGAGGCGAGCTCCAAGGTGAGGTCATAGACCCCCTCGCCGAAGGTGTTCACCTCGTCGAGCGAGGTGGAGCGCAGTTCGTAGCCCGACACCTGCTCGGACTGCCAACCGTTGAGCCTCTGCACGTTGCGTATGTCGGTCAGGGCGGTGAGCTTCTCCAACTCCTCCATACCGGTAGCGTAGATGCCCGAAATCTGGTAGCTGTCGCGACGAACGGGGCGGTCGCCACCCACAAAAATTATCTCGACGCGGTCGCCGACCGA
This sequence comes from Tidjanibacter sp., assembly GCA_017521965.1. Classification (GTDB taxonomy): domain Bacteria; phylum Bacteroidota; class Bacteroidia; order Bacteroidales; family Rikenellaceae; genus Tidjanibacter. Next base: position 8,034 of record JAFXAY010000098.1, read on the forward strand.
GTAGCCAAATATGTCGGCAACTGCCTGACAGATAAGTATATCCTTAAATCGTTCCTCGCCACCTATGCGGGGCAGAGTGCCCTCGATGAGTGCCTCCTCGATAAGCGAGAGGTCGTACTCGGGGCCAACGCCTTTGAGCACCGTACCGTGTATGGCATCGTTGCTGCGGATGATGCCGCTACGCGAGGCGTAGGGGGCGATAGAGCGGTAGAGGGGGAGGGCGGTCACCCTCTCTTCGAGCTCGGGTAGGCGGGTGATGGGGGTGTTCTCGACTGCCGAGCCACTATAAAGTGCGGTCACCTGCACATCGGCGACAAGCGCCGAGAGGTTGCGCGAAATCTGCTCCTTGAAGCCTATGATTACCGAGAGGGCAATGATGATAACTGCCACACTGACAGCCACTGAGAGGGTTGCGATACGCACCATAACGTTGCGCTCCCCACCTTCGCGGAGGGAGATTCGACGTGAGATGAATAGTTCGGCAAACCTTTTGGTCATAAAATTCATTAGGTAATTTACAAAAGTATGAAAAAAATATGGTACTTTTACCAAAAATTTGGAGATTATGAAACGAAGGGTACTTATTACGGGAGCGACCAGCGGTATCGGTGAGGCCACCGCTTGGGCTTTTGCCGATGCAGGCTACGATTTGCTGCTCACAGGGCGTCGCAGCGAGCGACTCAAAGCGCTCAAAAGCGAACTGATGGAGAACTTCGAGGTGAGCGTGGCGCTGCTCTGCTTCGACGTGCGCGACCGTGTGGCTACCGAGGCGGCTCTCGGCTCACTGCCCGAGGAGTGCCGCAGAGTCGATGTGTTGGTCAACAATGCGGGCTTGGCGAGTGGCTTGGAGCACATCGACGAGGGCGACCCTGCCGATTGGAACGCGATGATTGACACCAACATAAAGGGTCTGCTCAATGTAACCCGCATCATATCGGCCCAGATGGTGGAGCGTGGCAGCGGTCATATCGTCAACCTCGGCTCCATTGCGGGTACTCAACCCTACGAGAACGGTAACGTCTATTGCGCCACCAAGCACGCGGTGCACGGACTGAGTCAGGCGATGCGCATCGACCTCCTCACGCACGGAGTGAAGGTCACCGAGATACGCCCGGGTATGGTCGAAACCGAGTTCTCGAAGGTGCGCTTCCACGGTGACGAGGCACGTGCGGCGGCGGTATATCAGGGTGTTGAGCCACTGACGGGCGATGATGTTGCCGATGCTATCCTCTGGGCTGTCGAGGCTCCTGACCACGTCAATATCGACGAGATTGTCCTCACCCCCAAGGCGCAAGCCAACTCCTACTATGTAAATAGGAGCAAATAAGAAATTGAGCAATAAGAGTAAGTAAGATAGAGTTTAATTAGTATTACAGAGTAGAATTTTTACCTCCCCGAGAAACCTCGCTGTAATACGGATATGTAATGTGAAAAAATGTATAGTTTTGATTATCTGTTAATTGTAATTATAGGTATTGTCGGATTTATCGTGCAGTCGCGCTTGCAGTCGGTCTTTGGCAAGTACAGCAAGGTGATGTTCCCCGGTGGTCTGACAGGTCGCGATGTGGCCGAGAAGATGTTGCGCGACAATGGTATCACCGATGTGAAGGTGGTATCTACTCGCGGTCACCTGACCGACCACTACAACCCCACTACCCGCACCGTAAACCTGAGCGAGAGCGTCTATAACAGCAGGTCGGTGGCTGCGGCGGCTGTGGCTGCCCACGAGTGTGGCCACGCGGTACAGCACGCGGTGCAGTATGCCCCATTGAAGATGCGTTCGGCACTTGTGCCCGTTATCCAGATATCCTCTACCTGGTCCACTTGGGTAATACTTATCGGTGTGATGCTGCTCAATACCTTCCCCGCCATCTATTGGCTTGGCATTGCGATGATTGCCGCCTCGGCACTCTTCTCGCTCATCACGCTGCCTGTGGAGTATAACGCCTCGGCGAGGGCTTTGCAGTGGTTGCAGATGAGTCGCACGCTCGACGAGCAGACCCTGCCTATGGCGCGTACCTCGCTCTCGTGGGCTGCACGCACCTATCTGGTGAGCGCGCTGAGTGCGGTGGCTGTACTGCTCTACTACCTCGGTTTCGCACGTCGCGACGATTAACCCTTTCCCCAACCCCAAACCAAGTGTCGCAAAAGTGAAACCAAACAGACCGCAGGAAAACCAACTCTCTCACATATTGCTGCTTACAGCGGCTGTTGTCGGGGTGCTGATTGTCATCAGCTTTATCCCGGGCTGGCGTGTGGGCAATGTGGAGGTGAGGCGTGCGAATATCCTCGGCGATTTGGTTGCTTTCGACGAGTTGCCACCCTCGATGGGGCTGCATAGCAGTGAGGTGCTGGACACCTCCTATCTTGCTGACCTACCGTCGGATATAGATAGTCTGCTCTCCTCGGCGCGTGCCGAGAGGGAGAGTGTGGCTGAGGCCGCACCTACCCAGCCGAGCACACCCGCTGTCGAGCCACGCGATGCGGCACTGCCCCGTGCGACGGGTGAGGTGAAGACGGTGGCCCTCGACACCCCCTTTGTGCCCCGCACGGCAGAGAGCCCTGCGGTGATGATTGAGGATTACAGCGCAGGCGGTGAGATGATGGCCAAGTTCTACCGTCGCCTATCGTCTGGCAGTAAACGTCCTGTGCGTGTGGCAGTTATGGGCGACTCGTTTACCGAGAGCGATATCCTCACGAGCGACCTCCGACGAGCCTTGCAGGCCGAGTATGGCGGTCGTGGCGTGGGTTTTGTGGGCTTTGCCAACCCCTTGGCGCAATATCGTCCCACGCTGAAACACACCTTCGAGGGGTGGGATAACTATACTGTAATTCAGCGCAAAAAGGCACCTGAGCACTTGCAGGGCGAGTTCCCCATTGCCGGCCTTATCTATGTACCCAAGGCGGGTGCTACTGCCCACTTCGAGCTCAACAGCGCGGGTGGCGGTGAGGTGGAGCGCGCGCGATTGCTCTTCAAGAATAGCGGCAAAACGCGTCTGTTGATATCGGTCAATGGTGGCGAGGAACGCGAATATCCTATTAAGCAAAATGGTGATGTTCAGGAGGTTGTGGTCGGTGGCCCAATCTCCAAACTCGATATGCGCCTCCCCGAGGCCGAGGGCTTTGTGGGCTATGGAGTGGTCTTCGAGAGCGATGGCGGCGTGGCGGTCGATAGCTATGCGGTGCGAAGCAATAGCGGTCTGGCGACCTTCTCGATGAATAGCACCATCAACAAGCAGATTGACAATAAGTTACACTACGACCTCATCATATTGCAATATGGTCTTAATGTGATGTCGCCCGATGTGGTGAACTACGACTACTACTCCTCGCAGATGGTGAAAGTGATTGACTATCTGCGACTTTCGTTCCCCGATGCGGCAATTTTGGTGATGAGTGTCAGCGACCGCGCCCAGAAGAAGGGCGGCAAGGCGGCCACAATGTCGGTAGTCCCCATTATGGTTGAGGCTCAGCGCGATGCGGCACGCAAGGCGGGAGCGGCATTTTGGAGCACCTTCGATGCGATGGGCGGCCCCAATGCTATGCCCTACTTTGTGGAGCAGGGGTGGGCGTCGAAAGATTTTACACATATCAACTTCAAGGGTGGTGCGGCTGTTGCTGGTGAGTTGGCGCGCTCGATTGTGGAGCGTAGCGTAAGCCTCAATGGTCCTGCCAAACCTGCTGAGATAGTGGTAGATACACTTGCAGTTGACTCGCTCGTTACCGATACTCTGGCGGTCGATACTCTGGCGGTCGATTCGCTTGTGAGCGACTCGTTGGCACCCAATATGATTTCACCCGATTCGATTGCGGTCGATTCGCTTGCAACCGATTCGATAGTATCACCCCTAACCGATACCCTGCCCACCACCGATACTCCTGTTGACACTCCTGTTGACACCCTCCCCGCAGAGGCTGCTGCCGAGTGGGTCGAGCAGGTGGTTGAGGCGACCGAAGAGAGCACCGAGGAGAGCGCCGAAGAGAGCACCGAGGAGAGCGCCGAGGCGTTGATAGAAAACTTAGAAACCGTTGAGGAACAATAGTTTATGGCCAACTTTTGGGATATATTCACCTACTCGCCTGAGTCGCCGATGTTATTCTCGTCGCGCGATTTCCTGCTGCTGTTCCTCCCCTTCTTCGCCATCTACACGCTGGCAAGTCGCAGGGTGACTTGGCGCAACCTATACCTCACCCTCTTCTCGATTTTCTTCTACTACAAGACGGGTGGTTTCTACTTCCTGCTGCTGGTGCTGATGTCGCTTACCGACTACACACTCTCTTTATTTGTCCATACAACCGAAAATCCCAAGAGGCGTAAGTGGTTGGTAACCACCTCGGTAGTGATAGACCTCGGCATACTCTGCTACTTCAAATATACCGGTATGTTGGGCGAGATGCTCTCGGCACTCACCGATGGCGATATCTCCTTTGGCGATATCTTCCTCCCCGTGGGTATCTCTTTCTTCACCTTCCAGTCGCTCAGTTATGTGATTGACGTCTATCGTCGCGAGATTGCCCCGGCTCAGAGTTGGTCGGACTACCTCTTCTACCTCTCCTTCTTCCCTCAGTTGGTGGCAGGCCCTATTGTGCGTGCCAAGGATTTCCTACCGCAAATCCACAAGCCCACGCTCGTAACCCGACAGATGATGGGCCACGCCCTCTTCCTCATACTTATCGGCCTGATTAAGAAGGCGATAATCTCTGACTACATAAGCATCAACTACGTCGATCGCATCTTCGATGCGCCCCTCCTCTACTCTGGATTCGAGAACCTGATGGGTGTCTATGGCTACGCCTTGCAGATATATTGCGACTTCTCGGGCTACTCCGATATGGCTATCGGTATCGCCCTGCTCCTCGGCTTCCGCTTCCCCAAGAACTTCGACCTGCCATACCGCTCGGCGACCATTACCGAGTTTTGGCGTCGTTGGCACATCTCGCTCTCGTCGTGGCTCAAAGACTACCTCTACATACCCCTCGGCGGTAATCGCAAGGGTCGTCGTCGCACCTATATCAACCTGATGCTCACAATGTTACTCGGTGGCTTGTGGCACGGAGCGTCGGGACGATTTGTGCTCTGGGGTGCGCTCCACGGTGTAGGTCTGGCCCTTCACAAGTGGCTGATGAGTCGCACCAAATCGCCCGCGTTCGGCAAGGATATGTCGCTGTGGCAGAGGGCGTTGGGTATCATCTTCACCTTCAACTTCGTCTGCCTCGGCTGGATACTCTTCCGCGCCGACTCGCTCGCCACCGTAGGTCAGATACTCTCGCAGATATTCACCGCCTTCGACCTCTCCATAGTCCCGCAGGTGATAGCAGGCTACCCGATAGTCTTCCTGCTGATAGCCATCGGCTACCTGATGCACGCCACACCCTCGCGAGTAATCACCCGCACCGAGGAGCGACTCTCTTCCGCACCTTTCTGGGTGCAAGTGGCTGTGGTAGTGTTGGTTATATGGCTCGTGATGCAGATGCGTTCAGGCGAAATACAGCCCTTTATATACTTCCAATTCTAACCCAAACCTACAAACAATGAACGGACTCGACTTAGCCCTGCTCGACCTGCTCAACTTCGACGGTGGAGCGTTCTTCGACAACTTTATGTGGCAGATGTCCCAAAAGGTCATCTGGGCACCGCTCTACATCTTCCTGCTCTACCTCGTCATACGTCGTGCGGGGTGGCGATACGCACTCTGGTACCTCCTATTCATCGTTGCCGCAGTGGGCTTAGCCGATCAGATATGCAACCTCTTCAAAGATGGCTTGCAGTTCTTGCGCCCCACCCACACCCCCGGCGTGGCCGAGACACTCCACACCGTGCGCGGCTACAAGGGCGGCCTATATGGCACCATATCGGCACACGCTGCGCTCTCCACAGTGGTATATCTGATGTTCGGACTCGAAATCGACCGACGTGGCTATTGGTGGCCGATGGGCATTTGGCTGCTGCTCGTATGCTGGTCGCGTGTATATCTCGGCGTACACTTCCCCTCACAGATACTCTTCGGACTGACGCTCGGCACGCTGATATCACTACTCCTGCGCAAACTATTCAGAAAATACCTACTTCCACGTATTAACACCCAACAAGAATAATGAGAAGTCTGCTAACCGCCCTTCGTAGTGCCGCCCGAGCGTGGCAGAGGTGCAACCTGATGTTGCGCATCCTCATAGGCATCATACTCGGAACACTCCTGGCACTCGTCCTCCCCTCATTTGGCTTCATAGCCATACTCGGCGACCTCTTTGTAGGTGCGCTCAAAGCCATAGCACCCCTGCTCGTCGCACTACTCGTCACCTCGTCGGTGGCTACCGCACGCCCCGGGCTGGGTAGTCGTTTCCGTACTGTGGTGTCGCTATACCTGCTCACCACCCTGATGGCAGCAGTGCTGGCAGTATTCGCAAGTCGTCTGTTCCCCGTCGAGGTGGCACTCGCCAATGTTGCAGGAGCAACAAACAGCGCCCCCGGGCAACTTGGCGACGTGTTCCGCAACATACTCAGCCAGGTGATGAGCAACCCCATAGCTGCCATAGCCAACGCCAACTACCTCAGCATACTATTCTGGGCAGTAATCATAGGCTTAGCGCTCAAGCAGGTGGCAAGCCCCGCAACCATAGCCTCCGTGCGACAACTCGCCGACGCCATATCGCGTGTAGTGAGCTGGGTAATCCAATGTGCGCCCTTCGGCATACTCGGACTCGTCTATGGCACAGTGTCGAGCAGCGGACTCGACATATTCACCACATATGGGCGACTGCTACTGCTCCTCGTGGGCTGTATGCTCACCGTATCGCTCATACTAAACCCCATAATAATCGGCTGTATGCTCCGACGAAACCCATACCCGCTCGTGTGGCGCTGCCTGAAAGAGAGTGGCGTGAGCGCCTTCTTCACCCGCTCCTCAGCAGCCAACATACCCGTAAATATGGCACTATGCAAGCGTATGGGACTCGACGAGGACTTCTACTCTGTAAGCATACCACTCGGCAGTACAATAAATATGGACGGAGCAGCAATTACAATAACAGTGATGACACTCGCCACGTGCCACACGCTCGGCATCACAACATCACTCGGCAGTGCGCTGCTGCTGAGCATAATAGCTACACTCGGAGCGTGCGGAGCATCAGGAGTGGCAGGCGGCTCACTGCTGCTGATACCAATGGCCTGCTCACTGTTCGGAATACCTAACGACATAGCAATGCAAGTCGTGGCAGTCGGATTTATAATAGGAGTAGTACAAGACTCCGTGGAAACAGCACTCAACTCCAGCGGCGACGCTATGTTCACCATAACAGCCGAACTCCGCGAACGCCTCAAACGTGGCGAAGAGATTAAGTTGTAATTTGCTTTCTCCGCTTTTTGTAAAAAGCGGAACCAAAAACTTTTGTACTATTAGTTTGCGTGTTTAAGAATATCCTTGCGGATATTACAACGATAAATAGAGTAGAACTTTGTTCAAGTAAACTTGACAAGTTCTACTCTATTTCTCATTGTACCCTCTACGAGGGTATTCCCTAAACCCGAAAACCTAATTATTACAGAAAGAGTTATTGTTGGGAAGCAATTATTACTCAAAGTAATTAGGGAGTTTAGTGAATTTAAGGAGTTTAAAGATTATCTCATAACTCCCATTATTCCCTAAATTCCTTAAATTCCCTAACACTCCCTAAAAAAGCCTGAGAAGAACTCGATGTTCTTCTCAGGCTTATAATTTTGAATTTTGAATTTTGAACTTTGCATTTCCCTACGGTACCGGGTCGTATCCGCTTCCGCCCCAGGGGTGGCAGCGGAGTAGGCGGCGGAGGGTGAGCCAGCCTCCTTTGATGGGGCCATACTTGGTGATGGCCTCCAAGGCGTAGGCGGAGCAGGTGGGGGTGAAGCGGCACGAGGCGGGCGTGAGCGGAGAGATGCAGGTGCGGTAGAACTTGACCAGCATCAGTAGTGGCCACGAGAAGAGGCGCTTACAGGTGTTTCTGAACTTTTGCCAGCGACTTCTTGACTCCATTTTCGATGCTCTGATAATCAAATACCTCCTTTGTCGTATAGACAAATGCGATATCTACGTGTTTGCCCGCAGCCGCCACAGCCTCCGACAACTCGCACTTATTGAGTCGGTAGGCCTCCCTGATGCGGCGTTTGAGCAGGTTGCGGCGCCACGCCCTCTTGTGGTACTTCTTGGGTACCGACACGAGTATCGAGATAGGGGGTACGCCCTCCTCGCCACTCTCCAAGCGGTAGTGGCAACGCAGTGGTGGCGACACGACAACCCTGCCGCCCTGAAAGAGGCGGTCGATGCGGCTCTGCGCGGCGAGGCGTTCGCTCTTGCTGAGCCCGAATTGTTTTGGGGTGTCGCTCACTTGGGTTATCGAAAAGCAGAGGGGGTTACAACCCCCTCTGAATAAAATTGTTACTCCTCTGCGGGTTTACGTTTTGCGCGGGTGCGCTTGGTGGGTTTGGCCTCCTGAGCCTTGATGAACTCCTCGCTCTTGCTGGTGCCACTCAGCACCACAGGCTCGATACTCTTGCCCGCCTTAATCTTGGCGATGGTGTTCTCCACTGCCTTAGCCATACTCGGTGCTTCGGGGGTGGGGGCGGCGCAGACAAGTTGCACGCCGGCCTCGACAGCAGCGCGTGCTGCGTTCTCGCCGAAGGTGACAACCATAGGCAGGCCCTCGGTGCCGAAGGTGCTGGTCAGGGTCTGAATCTCCATCGGGCTATACAGCGCAAGCAACTGATAGTCAGCCAAGTTAACACCACTCAAATCGTTGCTCACCGTCTTGGCGAGTACCACGGGGTGGAAGTTGAAGTTGAGGCGCTCCAAGGTGGAGGGTATCTCGGGGTTGTGAGGCTCGGCAAGGGTGAGCATATACTTCTCGTCCTTGTGTTTGAGCAACAACTCCATAAAGCTGTTGAAGTTACCGTTGGCAAAGAAAATTTTGCGCTTGCGATAGGCGATATATTTCTGCAAATAGAGTGCAACTGCCTCAGTGATACAGAAATACTTCATTGTGGCAGGGATATTGGTGCGACTCTCCTCGGCAATGCGGAAGAAACTGTCGATAGTTGAACGGCTAGTGAAAATGATAGCCGTATGTTGCAAAATCTCAATGCGTTGGCTTCTAAACTCTTTGAGCGTGATGCCCTCAATCTTGATGAAGGGCTTAAAATCTACACTCACAGCGTGCTTCTTAGTAATCTCGTAAAATGGGGATTTCTCGGGTACTGCGGGTGCCGGCTGCGACACTAAAATCTTCTTAACTTCCAATGTTTCAGTCTTTTATCTAACAATCTCGTTACAACTGTCGAATAATGCCCACCGTGAGTAAAGTAACGGGTAGCGCTTCGACGGTGCAAAGGTACAAAAACCAAATCAAAATCGAAATTTTTGAGCGTCGAAAGAGCAAGAAACTTTTAAACATATAGGTTAGTAAGGCGAGGGAGGTGAGGAAGGTAATGGTATGAAGCACAAAAGTTTCCGCCACCGAGTGGTTGATGAGCAGCAGTAGTGCCGGGAGGCTGATGATTAAGCCCCAAAAACCTACAAAAAGGCTCTTTAATGTTATCGCTTCGTGGGTGAAATCGCTCGCTCCGCAGACCAGTCCGACCACTTTCAATGCAAGATTTTGCACAATAATCAGCATCGCGCCTGCCACATAGAGTAGCACCACGATGCCCACGCCCCAACTCTCGACCCACTCAGGCAGTGGCACAAACTCGCTCTCGACAATCCTCACAGCCAAGAGTGTACCTGCCATCACCGCGAGTTGCTGGGTACGACCTAACAGCGTGGAAAATATGGGGTTAGCCTCGTCAGAAGCCGAACTCTTCATCATCAGTGTCGATTGGACGAAAAGGGGAATTTCGCCTCTGTAACTATATACCAGAAATGCCAGATAGCCGAGCAACGCTAGCGCCAGCAAGTGGTAGATGGGGTGCGACGTGAGCGCCCACACTGCCGAGCCACCCTCAGCCGAGAGTGGGGCGACAAGTTGTGCCTGATTGCCAAACACCTCGGCAATGCCCACAGCCAAACTATCTATCTGCCACGCCATAACCGTCTGTAAATCTATTTCTTATATGTTGCGTGAGTGTGTACCGCAATACGGATTGTGGTACCCTTGCCCACCTCCGATTCGAGTACTCCGATGCGGCCTTTGTGGTACTCCTCGACTATTCGTTTGCTCAACGAGAGGCCCAAGCCCCAGCCTCGTGTCTTGGTGGTGAAGCCCGGGTCGAATATGCGCTTGATGTTTGCCTTGGCGATACCCTTGCCCGTATCCTTCACATCGACATAGACCCAACTGTCGTCCTCGGAGATATGTACATCTATCGACCCCTGACCTTGGAGTGCGTCGAGGGCATTTTTGAGCAGATTCTCAACCACCCACTCAAAGAGTGCCGAGTTTATCATTGCCTCCATAGGTGCCATAGCCAGACCATTGTAGGTGAGCGATACGTTGCGAGGTACGCGGGTGCGGAAGTAGAGCACGCAGTTGCCCACTACCTCGTTGATATTCGCGGGCGACAGCTCGGTCTCGGAGCCGATTTTCGAGAATCGGTCCGCCACCTTCATCAGTCGGGTGAGGTCCTTCTGCATCTCATCGACCACACTACCGTCTATCTCCTGACTACGCAGATACTCCACCCAGCCCAGCAGCGACGAGATGGGGGTGCCGAGTTGGTGGGCAGTCTCCTTGGCCATACCTATCCACACCCTGTTCTGCTGGTCCTCCTTGGTGGAGCGGAACGAGATGAAGAGCAGTGCAGCAAAGACCGCGATAACTGCAATCTGTATGTAGGGGAAGAGCAGTAACGAACTGAGTAGCGCAGAGTTATCGTAGAAGAGCATATAGCGGTGACCGTTCCACGAGTTAATCTCGATGGGTTGGTTGCGCTCGGCGAGTTCCAAAATCTTCTTGTTGCGCAGGTCGGGGTGGTTGATAATCTTCTCGGGTATCAGCAGCGACTGGCGCACATTGCCATACTCGTCGGTGATGATGAAGGGTATCTTCTGGTTGTTGATGATGGTGTTCACCAGAGGGTCTTCGGCCGACATCTCGCCAAAGCGGCCCACCGCGTATGCCCAGAGAGCCACCTCGTTCTTCTCCTTCTCGCGCAACTGCTTCGAGAGGAGTGTTGTGGTCACTATCGAGGCGACACCCACCACTACGCAAACGATGATTACGATAAATCGATTGCGATAGGACATCAGTTGTTTGAGTTTTGCCTTCATCGTCGTATCTCTTTGTTACTCTGTCGGTTGAAGCAATTTGTTATACTCCTCGGGGTTGCTCAGCAACTCTACTGCTCGTGCCACTCCCTTGTCGTCGCGCATCGAGTGGTCGGCCACTCCCTCGGCGTAGGCGTAGCGCAGTACAATCTCCCTCTCGATGAGGTCGCGCAACTCCTCGCGGTGGAGGTTGAGGGTCTTCTCCTCGCTACTGATAAGGCTCTCTATCTGAGCAATTTGCTCCTCAATGCCCTCCAAGTAGCGCTCCTGCTCTGCCGACTCGCGCAGCAACTCCACAGTGCGCTTGGTGTTCGACTCCCAAGGCACATCCTGCTCCGCCATAAACTCCTCGAACTCAACCCAATCGTCGTCCGTAAAACGATACTCGCGCGGGGTGACCGAGAGGGTGGCTTGGTGGCGTTTGCAGAATTGGTCGGCAAAGTCGCTCACAAGGTTCATATTATAGACAACGTATGCATAGCTGCTCGCATACTCCGGCTCAATGGGAACATCGGGAGTCACGCCGCCACCATCATATACCTTGCGGCCTGCGCGGGTGGAGAACTCGTTGATGAGCGAGTCGGGCACGTTGTGAGTAGCACCATTGGCGTCGCGCGAGGCGTAGTCGATGGCCTGAATACAACGACCGCTGGGAAGGTAGTATTTGGCAGTGGTGATTTTTACAAAAGTATCGTAACCCGCAGGCAGTGAGGTCTGTACAAGTCCTTTGCCAAAGGTGCGCTGACCGATGAGCACGCCACGGTCGTAGTCCTGAATAGCACCCGACACAATCTCGGCTGCCGAGGCGCTATTGCCATCGACGAGCACCACGATAGGTATCTCGGTGTCGATAGGGTCGCTCTGGGTGCGGAAGGTGGAGTTGTTTTGGCTATCCTTGGCGCGTGTGCTCACCACCTCGCTGCCACGCGGCACGAAGAGCGAGAGGGTAGCCACCGCCTCGTTGAGCAAACCGCCACCATTGGAGCGGTAGTCGAGTATCAGCGAGGTAGCACCCTGGGCTTTGAGGGCCTCCACCGCGCGGCGCATCTCGTTGCTGCAACCCTCGGTAAAGTCGTCGTGGCAGATGATACCGATGCTGTCGGCAACCATACCATAGTAGGATATGCCCGGTATGGTGATTATCTCGCGGGCAATGCGCAACTCCTCCACCTCGCCCGAGAGCCACTTCTCGACCTTGATACGTATCTTCGAGCCGGGCTCACCTTTCAGCGCGTCGCTCACCTGCTGGGAGGTCATACCCTGAGCAGACTTACCGTCAATCTCCAACAGTCGGTCGCCAATTTGGATACCCGCCTTGTCGGCAGGCGAATTTTTGTAGGGCTCGGCAAAGTGTATCCAATCGCCCTTCTGGCGAATCAGCGAGCCGATGCCGCCATACTTACCTGTGGTCATCAACTCGAAGCCCTCCACCTCGCTCTCGTCGATAAACTCGGTGTAGGGGTCCAAGTTGCGCACCATACCCGCAGCGGCATCTTTGAGCAACTGCTCACTATCGACATCATCGACGTAATAGAGTGATATGTTGCGGAATACGTTGATAAGTATCTCCATACTCTTGCCGAGCGAAAAGCCATCGCCCACCACCGCCGAGGGGAGCAAAATGAGTGCCCCCGCAGCACAGAGGCTGATTACTATGCCACGAAATAACTTCTTCATAGGGTGTTACTCTTTTTCTTCGGTTTCGACCACCTCGGCCTCAATCACTTCGGCCTCCTCCGAGCCTCTCTCGTAGTGCTCCTCGGTGGGGTCGGTGGTCTTGTTATCGACAAAGGTGTGGATGCGGAACTCTATCTGTACCACCTCTTTACGGATACCGTCGAGGGTGATTGTCCCGTCGCCATTGTCGGTTACTGTGATAATATCTTCGCCAAACATAATGAGTCGGCGCACGGGGCTCGAGACGCGGAACACTGTCACTCCGCCTTGGCTCTCGCCCTTGACATAGCCCGCTACGATGAAGGCTCGGTGAATCTCCTCCCAATCGGCCACCACATCGGCCTTGACCGTGCGACGCACAAAACCGTAGAGGGGATAGAGCAACGACACTGCCAACACCGCACCCCATAGCAATAATCCGCGGCGCGAGGTGAACAACTCGCTCCAAAACGCCTCGGCACTAATGTTTGAACTGCCTGTAACCCAAAGCAGTGCGTAGATACCAATCACAAGTGCTACAATCTTTACGAAGTAGCCGAGCGCTCGTCTGATATATTTGCCTGTACTCATTATCTTAACCATTGTTTCTAATTGCTGTTGCCACCTCTTCCATCAGTCGGAGTGGGGTAGAGGTAGCACCACACACTCCCACCGACTTGCACCCCGCAAGCCAAGCCATATCCAACTCCGAGGCGTCCTCCACCTTGTAGGAGTTGGGGTTTGCCGAGCGACACACCTCGAAGAGTACCTTACCGTTGGAACTCTTTTTGCCACAGACAAATACCACTGCGTCGTGGCTCGCGGCAAACTCCCTGAGGTGACCCTCGCGACCCGACACACGACCGCAGATGGTGTCGCGAATTACCACCTTCGCGGGGTCGGCAGCGTGGGAGAGCACATACTCCTTCATCTGCTCAAAGAGGCTCTTGCTCTGGGTGGTTTGCGAGAGTAGGAAGAGTGGCTGCGAGAAATCGACTCTCTCCAAGTCGGCAATGCTCTCCACCACAATAGCCTTCTCCCCAATCTGTCCCGTCAGACCCACCACCTCGGCGTGGCCTCGCTTGCCGAAGATGATGACCTGACCGCCCACCTTCTCCATCTGCTCAAATGCCTCTACCACAAGTTTTTGCAGTCGGGCAACCACAGGACAGGTAGCGTCGATAATCTCCACTCCCGCCTTCTGCGCTGCGGCGTAGGTCGAGGGTGGCTCACCGTGGGCACGAATCAACATCGTCTGCCCGCCAAGCTGGGCTATGCGCGAGTGGTCGATGGTGACAAGTCCCATCTGCTCCAAGCGTCGTACCTCGCTACCATTGTGGACAATATCGCCCAACGAGTAGAGTGTGCCCCCACCCGAAAGTGCCTCTTCGGCCTTGCTGATGGCGTTGACCACTCCGAAGCAGAAGCCCGATTTGTCGTCTATTACAACCTGCTCAATCATTGTCTGTTATATCAATTCACCTACTATTGTTTCGCGGCAGAGCCACTCCATCTGCTCTTCGAGCGACATATAACTGTTGTCGAGTACCACCGCATCCTCTGCCTGACGCAGGGGGCTGATGGCACGACTCTGGTCGGCACGGTCGCGGTCGATGATGTTCTGCTCAATCTCTTCGAGCGACACGCTATCGCCCTTCTCGCGCAACTCCTCATAGCGACGCAGTGCGCGGATACGCGGGTCGGCAGTCATAAAGAGTTTTAGTTCGGCGTCGGGAAATACCACAGTGCCGATATCCCTTCCGTCCATCACCACGCCCTTCTCGCGCCCCATCTCCTGCTGCATAGCCACCAACTTGGTGCGCACCTCGGGTATCTGGCTCACTGCACTCACAAAGTTGCTCACCTCGATAGTGCGGATTTTGCCCTCTACCCACTCGCCATCAACGTAGATATCGCTTGCGCCACGCTGAGGGTTGAAGCGGAAGTTAATCACAATCCTATCGAGCAGGGTGCGTATCAGCTGCTCATCGACAATGCCATTGACTATCGCACCATTTTCCAACGCGTAGAGCGTCACCGCGCGATACATAGCACCCGTGTCGATAAATATATAGCCCAATCGGGCGGCAATCATCTTGGCAAATGTGCTCTTGCCGCACGAGGAGAAGCCATCGATGGCTATCACAATTTTCTGTCTGCTTTTAGAAGAGTTCATCTATATAAAGATTAAACAACATTGATATCAAAGTTATTATGCCGAGCGCACCAATTGCACCGCCCGAAATGCGGTTAATCCAGCGTAAGTGCTTGACGGTAAACCTGCCACGCAACAGATTAATCAGCGAGGTGAGTAGCAACCACCACCCGGCACAACCGGTGAACACGCCAATCAGCATCGCCGCACCGCGCAACTGACCTATCTCGCTGCTCAGCCCGAAGGTGGCGAAGAGCGTCACATAGATCAGTATGTAGGTGGGGTTGGCGAGTGTCACACCAAACATCGAGAGGTAGTCCTGCACGAGCGTACCCTTTCCGCTGCGGTTGCGACGAATCTGCACCTCAGGGTTGGTCAGGAAGATGTGTACACCCAACACCGAGATACACAGACCGCCCACCAACTTGATGAGTGTGGAGTGTTCGGCAAAGAAGGCCTGAGCAAACGAGAGCGAAAAGAAGGCTATGGCGGCATATATCATATCGGCCGATGCAGCCCCCAATCCCGACACAAAGCCCGAGCGCAGATCCTTGCTCAGAGTGCGCTGTATGCACAAAATCCCCACCGGCCCCAGCGGTAGCGAGGCGGTCACTCCGATAAGAATTCCCCTGAGAAATACATCAATCCACATAACTCAATGTCGGTGCTCCGTAGTTTTATTTGTTTGCACCTGATCTTTGCGTGCAAAAATAGCAAAAATCCATTATATTTGCAGTATAATAACAATTCGCGATGTCAAAAAGAGTTCTTTTGTCGCTATCGAGTGTTCTGCTGCTCAGTCTGGCTTGGCTGGGTGGTGGAGGCTTGTTTCTTCTCCCCGCCTTTGTACCCCTGCTCCTCCTCTTGGAGGGGTTCGACAAGGGTCGTCGTAACTTCTGGAAGGCATACGGTTGGGTGGCACTCACCCTCGGACTATGGTGTCTGGCTACCGTGTGGTGGGTGTGGTACGCCGCCGCAGTAGGCACTATCGCTGCAACCATCGTGCAAATGACCCTCTTCGGGGCGGTGCTGATGTGTTACCACTACCTCCGCCTGCGCTCCTCGCGCTCCTTTGCCTACGTTGTGCTCGTCACAGGGTGGATAGCCGCCGAACACCTCTATCTGCGTGGGCAGGTGTCGTTCCCGTGGCTACTGCTCGGCAATGGCTTTGCCAATCAGACGTGGGCTGTGCAGTGGTATGAGTGGACAGGCGTATTTGGCGGTACGTTATGGGTGCTCATAGCCAACCTCGCCATATTTGAGGCTGTGCGCACAGGTAAGTTCAGCCGCCCGAAGGTGGTGCGTGCCACAGTTGTGGTGGTGTTGCCGATGGTGGTTTCGGGTATCGTTTATGCCCTGCAACCTGCTGAGAGCGAAATGCCTAAGGCGAAGGTGACTGTCGTACAACCCAACTTCGAGCCCTACACCGAGAAATATACCGTGCCTCGCGAGGCGCAGGATATGATTATGCTATCGCTTGCCGGCGAAGCACCCTCCGATGTCGATTTTATCGTACTCCCCGAAACGGTGCTTGGCGATATCTCCTCCTCCGAGTGGATTTGGGAGGAGAGCCCCCTATCGTCGGAGGTGATGACCCGCTACAACGACTTTATGGCGACCCGCTATCCTGAGGCCGAGATGGTGGTGGGGGCGATGACCTCGCGTCGCTACCTGAGCGAGAGCCGACCTACACGCACCGCACGCAAACTCGGCATACATTGGCTCGACCGCTACAACACCGCCTTCCGACTCAATGGCACCGACACTCTGGCGCGTCACCACAAATCGAAACTCGTAATCGGCGTAGAGATGATGCCCGATTGGAAGATACTGAGTCTGTTGGAGAATACAATAGTGAGCCTTGGTGGAACGACGGGTGGTCTGGGCACCGACAACTTTGTCACCGTATTCCGCGACCCGCGCGGCTACAATGTCCCCTCCTCGGCCCAAATCTGCTACGAGTCTATCTATGGCGAACACTTCTCCAAGCCCGTAGCCGAGGGTGCAGAGCTGATGTTTGTAATCACCAACGACGGTTGGTGGCACGACACTCCGGGCCATCGCCAGCACTTCTCCTACTCGCGACTGCGCGCCATCGAGAATCGTCGCTCGATAGCCCGCTCGGCCAATACAGGTATCTCCGGCTTCATTACCCCCACGGGTAAGGTACTCGACCAGCGGTTAGGGTGGGACGAGCGTGGAGCAGCCACCGCCGAGGTGCCCATAAACGACCGAGTGACCTTCTACTCGCGTATGGGCGACTACATTGCCCGCATCTGTAACCTCATCTTCCCCCTTGCGTTGCTCTACTATGTGGCAATCTACTTCCGTCGCAAGGCCGATGAACCAACACCTAAGAAAAAGAGTAAGCACAAAAAATAACAACTATGGATAACAGAATGACCTATCAGCAGACTGTGGAGTACCTCTTCAACCGCTTCCCCCTCTTCCAAAACATCGGAGCAGGGGCCTACAAAGAGGGTACCGAGAACATTGCCACCTTCTGCAAAGAGCTTGATAACCCCCAGAACGATTACTTCACAATCCACGTAGCCGGCACCAATGGCAAAGGCTCCGTGGCTCACATCCTCGCCTCGATACTCCAACAGGCGGGCTACCGTGTGGGCCTCTTCACCTCGCCCCACCTCACCGACTTCCGCGAGCGTATCAAGGTCGATGGTGTGAAGATTTCGGAGCGTTATGTGGTGCGCTTTGTCGAGGAGCACCGCGAGCAGATGGAGCAGCTCGGCCTCTCCTTCTTCGAAGCCACAACAGCTATGGCCTTTCAATACTTTGCCCACTCCGATGTGGAGGTGGCAGTCATCGAGACAGGCCTCGGCGGTAGGCTCGACGCTACCAATATCATCAAGCCTATACTCTCGATAATCACCAACATAGGTTTGGAACACACCCGCTACCTGGGCGACACACTCGACAAAATAGCGGCCGAAAAGGCGGGCATCATCAAGCGTGGCGTACCCGTTGTGGTGGGCGAGAGTTGCCCGCAGACCGACGAGGTATTCCGCGAGGTGGCACACCGCAACCACTCCAAACTCGTCTTTGCCGACCAGAAGTGGGAGGTGGTGGATAGCCGCTTTGGCGATACCAGCAGCAGCTTCGACCTGCACCGCCCCTGCGACGGTCGCACCCAGACCATAGAACTCGACCTCGCAGGTCACTACCAGCGCAAAAACATCATCACCGTGCGCGCAGCAGTCACCCTGCTCCGCCACGATACGCCACTCAACATCTCCACCCGTGCACTGCTGAGCGGTTGCCGCACAGTGTGCGAGACAACAGGCCTCCGCGGTCGTTGGCAGGTGGTGCTCACCGAGCCGATGGTGGTGTGCGACACAGGCCACAATGCCCACGGTATCAAGGAGGTAACAGCGCAGGTGGCGCAGTGCCACTACCGCAAACTCTTCGTCATATTCGGCTTGGCCAACGACAAGGACTTGGGCGAGATTCTCCCCCTGCTCCCGCAACACGCATACTACATCTTCACCCGTGCCTCGGTCGATAGAGCGATGCCCGCCGAGGAGATAGCCGCCGCAGCCGAGCGCTATGGCTTGCAGGGCGAAGTGCAGCCCACTGTGGCCGAGGCCTACGATGCCGCACGTGCAGCCGCCGCCCCCGAAGATATGATACTCGTCGGAGGCAGCACTTTTATCGTAAGTGACTTCTTCAAGCACACCGTAGGTGGTGGCGCAGAGTAAACCATTAGCAAAAGTGTAATACACCTATATTTATTAAACCAAACAAAAACCGAATTATGAAACAATTTCTTAGACTTATCGCAACCGTGTGTGTTGCAGGTCTGGTGTGTGGCTTCGCTGCACCCAAAGACGATGTGGAGAAGCGAGTTGAGAAACTGCTTGCCAAGATGACCCTCGAAGAGAAGATTGGTCAGATGAACCAACTCTCCTACTCGCGTGAGCAGCCGATGGTATCGGCAGCCAAGGAGGGTAAAGTGGGCTCGATTCTCAACCTTGTTGACCCCGCAGTGATTAACCGTATTCAGCGCGCTGCTGTCGAGGAGTCGCGTCTGGGTATCCCCGTGCTCTTCTCGCGCGACGTGATTCACGGTTTCAAGACCATCTTCCCTATTCCTCTGGGCTTGGCAGCCTCGTTCGACCCCGAAATGGTTGAGGCTGGTGCTCGCGTGGCAGCCGAGGAGGCTACCGCAGCAGGTATCCGCTGGACCTTCTCGCCTATGCTCGACATCGCTCGTGATCCCCGTTGGGGTCGTGTTGCCGAGGGCTCGGGTGAGGACCCCTACCTCGACAGTCGTATGGCCGAGGCTATGGTGCGTGGCTATCAGACCGATAACCTCGCCGACCCCACCGCTATGGCAGCTTGCGTGAAGCACTTCGTAGGCTACGGTGCAGCCGAGGGTGGTCGCGACTACAACTCGACCAACATCCCTCCCACGCTGATGCACAACGTCTATCTCCCTCCCTTCGAGGCAGCAGTGAAGGCAGGTGCTCAGACCGCTATGACCTCGTTCAACGACAACGACGGTATCCCCGCGACAGGTAACCGCTATATGCTTCGCGACGTGTTGCGCGAGGATTGGGGCTTCGACGGTTTCGTGGTTACCGACTGGAACTCGGCAGGCGAGATGGTAGTTCACGGATTTGCTGAGGACAACAAAGATGCAGGTCGTATCGCTCTGAATGCAGGTGTGGATATGGATATGACCACCGGCGCATTTATCAACTATATCCCCGAACTCATCGAGGAGGGTAAGGTGAAGATGGAGGATGTGGATAATGCTGTTCGCAACATCCTGCGCGTGAAATTCCGCCTCGGCCTCTTCGAGAATCCCTACGTTGAGGAGGGTCTGACCGAGAAGGAGTTCTACGCTCCTGACCACCTCGAAGTGGCTAAGAAGGCTGCCGAGGAGTCGGTAATCCTCTTGCAGAACAACAACAATGTACTCCCCCTCAAAGGCGTTAAGAAGTTGGTTGTTGTAGGTCCTCTGGCCGACGCTCCCTACGATCAGCTCGGCACTTGGATCTTCGATGGCGACCAGCGTCACACCGTAACTCCTCTCACCGCACTGCGTGAGATGTATGGCTCCGAGGTGGAGATTATCTACCAGCCCGGCGTGAAGTATGTACGCTCCAACGACACCTCCGATATCGCTGCCGCTGTTGAGGCTACCAAGGGTGCCGACGCTGTTGTGGCATTCGTAGGTGAGGAGGCTCGCCTCTCGGGTGAGGCTCACTCGCTGGCAAATATCGACCTGCTCGGCGCGCAGAGCGAGCTGCTCGCAGCCCTCAAAGCAACCGGCAAGCCCGTTGTGGCTGTTGTGATAGCAGGTCGCCCGATGACCATCGGCAAGGACTTGGCAAACTGCGATGCTATGCTCTACTCGTTCCACCCCGGAACTATGGGTGGCCCCGCAATCGCTGACCTCCTCTTCGGTAAGGCAGTGCCAAGCGGTAAGACCCCCATGTCGTTCCTGCGCGTAGTGGGTCAGGTGCCCCTCTACTACAACCACAATATGGGTGGCCGCCCCACCAACCGTCCTATCCGCCTGCTGGCTGACCTCCCCGTGGAGCAAAACCAGACCTCGGTGGGTGGTACCAGCAACTACCTCGACGTGGAGCATACCCCCTTGTTCCCCTTCGGTTTTGGCCTGTCGTACACCACCTTCGAGTACTCGAATATCAAACTCGACAAGGAGGTTTACGGTATGAACGACGTTATCAAGGTAGAGTTCGACCTCAAAAATACCGGTAACTACGAGGGTACCGAGGTGGCTCAGCTCTATATCCGCGACCTCGTAGGCTCGGTGGCACGCCCCGTACGCGAGCTCAAAGGCTTCGACCGCATCACCTTGAAGGCCGGCGAGAGCAAACACCTCACCTTCGAACTCCCCGTATCGGAGTTGGCATTCTACAACTCGGAGTTGGTAAAGGCTGTTGAGCCCGGTAAGTTCCAGTTGTGGGTGGCCGGTGATAGTGCATCGGGTAAGGCTTTGTCCTTCTCCGTAAAATAAAAAAAAAGCCATCTGCAAAAAAGCCATCTGATTGGTAAATTTGGTGTTGCGGGTGCTTCCGAGATTGCTCACATACGCTTAGTATGCTCGCAACCTCAGAAACACCCGCGCCTAAAATTTCCTCAATCATATGACTTTTTTTGGGTTGTGGGTTTAAATTATAGAACTGAGAGTAGTATCGAACTACTCTCAGTTTTTTTTTATTTTTTGGTAAACTTGATTAAATCCTATTGGGCCTATCGGGCCTATTGGGCTTATTATAAATTAATAGGCCCAATAAGCCTAATAAGCCCAATAGGCAATAGGGAGTTTAGAGAATTTAGTGAATTTAGGGAGTTTAATGAATTTAGGGATATTCTTTAAACTCTTTAAACTCCCTAACGCTCCTTAACACTCCCTAACATTCCCTTTGTTCCTTTCAATTCTCTTTAACTAACGACGGTCGTGCCCGCTATTTCGTCTGAGGCGTAGCCGAGGAAGCAAGTCCCCCTCTAAGGAGGGGGATTTAGGGGGTGGGTAAACGCTTATGGATGTGCCTGCATGGCAGGCACATCCCTCTCTTTCCGCCTGCATTGGCAGGGCGCAAGTTTGCGCTTTTTGTTTGTAGGCGGCATTGGGGAAAGTTCTTTACGCATATGCCGCCTACAAACAAAAAAAACGACAGAAC